>JBGTDP010000052.1:0-14301 GCA_041748255.1 Thermosynechococcaceae cyanobacterium
TCAGCTCAAGCAACTCAACTTGGTGCAGATGCGCCCCCAGGGTAATACGCATCTCTATCAACTCAATCAAGTAGCCCTGCAAAACCTTACTAAAGAAACCTTTACACCGAGTCAAATTTCTACCCTAGCTGCAGGAATGAATGGAGATGCCTGGGAAGAGAAAATTTTGCAGCGTTATTTAGAAGCAGGTCACCTGCGGGAAATCCCAGCCAGTCGTAAAAAACGTTGGGTGATTCTTAAATGGCTGGTGAATCAGTTTGAACCTAACCAGACTTATCCTGAAAAGCAGCTCAATGAAATCTTGAAGCAGTTTCACCCAGATACTGCAACCCTGCGGCGGGAATTAGTGGGTTACCAGATGATGCAGCGGCAGAAGGGTTGCTACTGGCGATCGCCCGAATCTAAATGGCGAACTGAGCCAAACCAGCAAATCTGATCAGGCTTTGGATTAATCCCAGCCATGATTGGCAATAAACTTGAACCCAGGAGTTGGCTTACCTGACTGAGGGTAATGCCTCCTTTAGCCCCATTTACCCCTTGTGCAACTTTCAGAAGTTGCACAAGGGGCGTTTCCTTTCTTTTTTGCTGAGCTAGAAATGACCTATGGCATTTGGTGAGGTGGATCATGGCAAACCAACTAGGAATTTGGAGTACAGCCCTGTTAGTGCTGGCATTGTCAGTGTTTTACCTCCCGGCTCAACAAAGAACGAATTTAATCCAACCCCTGGGTGCTGTCACGACCCATTTTGATCAGAAGTTGTAGGGCGTCAGGGCAAGCTCCTGGTCTATGCCAGCTTTTTTAGGTCACCCAACCTTATTCCAAAAACCTAATAAGTTCTTTCTGGACTCTCTTTCCATGCTTCCTAGCTGGAAGCAGAGAGCCAATTTAAAGCCTGCTGAGCCATGAATCTTCCGGCACGTTCTAATCTATAAGTAGATGGCTTAATTTGGCTTGGATTTAACGCAAGCAGATTGACTCAATTCAGCGTGAGGTGGCAAATGCAGCAAGACCGATTGACTGCTCATGAGGAACAACCGCTGTCGGCAAAAGTTCGTTCTAGAGATTGGTCCTGGCCTTTTTGGCCGGCGGTGCCGCTTTATCCCTTTGGCAAGCGCTGGACCCGTCGTCATGAAGTAGTTAAAGACACAATCTGGACCTTTGAGCAAATCCAGGGCATCTTCTACGTTGTCACGCCAATCCGGATGAGTGTTGTGAAGCTAAGAGCGGGGGGCCTGTTGATCTATGCTCCTGTGGCTCCGACACCGGAGTGTATCCGCCTGGTCAAGGAGTTGGTCGCAGCCCATGGAGAGGTTCAGTATATTCTGCTGCCCACGGTCTCCGGGTTAGAGCATAAAGTTTTTGTCGGTCCGTTTGCCAGGCACTTTCCCACAGCCCAGGTTTTTGTTGCCCCGCAGCAATGGAGCTTTCCGCTAAATCTACCCTTAAGCTGGCTAGGCTTTCCCCCAGGGCGAACCCAGGTGCTGCCGGAGGATGGCAGCAGTCCCTTTGGGGATGAGTTTGACTATGCGATCCTGGGGCCGATTGCCCTAGGTTTAGGACCGTTTGCAGAGGTGGCCCTTTTCCACCGGCGATCGCGGACGCTGCTAGTCACCGATACAGTGATTTCTGTCCCCCAAGACCCCCCGGCGATCGTCCAGGTAGATCCCTATCCCTTGCTGTTTCACGCCAGGGACAATCCTAGTGATCAGGTTGAAGATACAACTGCCAATCGCCGCCAGGGCTGGCAGCGCATCTGCCTGTTTACGCTTTACTTTCGGCCCAGTACTTTAGAAATTCTGAAATGGTCCCCGACCTTTCGCCAGGCTTTGAGGGCAGCAGACCATTCCAAAAAAGCTTACTTTGGGTTGTTTCCCTTTCGCTGGCATCCGGACTGGCAACAGACCTTTGAGGCCCTACATCGGGGCGGGCGGTTGTTTGTGGCCCCAATTCTGCAAACCCTGATTCTAAATCGGGCTCCCAAGCAAACCCTGGCCTGGGCTGACAAGGTAGCCAGTTGGGATTTTAAGCAGATTGTGCCCTGTCACTTTGATGCCCCGATTTTGGCAGGACCGACTCAGTTTCGGCAGGCATTTTCCTTTTTAGAGAAGTTCTCTGGCAATCACAGCCAGCCCCTGCCGGAGGAAGACTTTGAGTTGTTGAAGGAACTGGAGCAGAAATTAAATCAAACCGGAATCACGCCCCCCCGCCAAGAAAAAGTCTAGTTGCTGGTTGGGTTTTGCTTAGAGTAGAGATTGGCAACAACCATTAGGCGACTTGCGCAAATGCTCAACCCAACCCCCCGCCAGATTTTAGAAACCTTGCTGCCCTACCTCCAGGTTGCAGCCGCCTATTCCCACCAGATTCAACCTCAGATTGCTGCCCATCCAGATAAAGATCGACCCGAAAACTTCTTTGCCGCCGCCTTGAGTGATGCGGACCTCTCCGTACAAACCCTAGTGGAAGTGGCCCTGCTGGGAAACTTTCCAGAGATTCGCTTTTACGGGGAAGAACATCAGAAATCTTTTAACACCAAATACTTTCGGGCCATGGATCTGGGGCCGCAAGGGGATTATTTAGTCACCCTTGATCCAATTGACGGGACCCGGTTTTATTTGGACCACCATGCCAACTATCAAATGATTTTAGGCATTCTTGATCGGGAGGAATTTGCCGCCGCGATCGCAATTTCCCCGGCCCAAAATATCTACTACTATGCCCTCCGGGGCGAAGGTGCTTTCAAGGGTTCTCTGGATCATGGTTTAGCAGCTTGCTCACCGCTACAGGTGGAGCCCACCAATGCCAGGGTGTATTTAGGCTGGGGCCTAGGAGGGCTGGCTCCCCAACTCAAACAAGGCTATGAGGTGCTGGATCTAGCTGCTGCTTACTCCCAGGAGGTGCAAGTGCCAAATTTGAATGGGGTTTTGAGCGGTGAGTTAACCGGAGCAATGATCAAGTCTGCGAATTTTTTGGACGGTGCCGCCTTGGCCTTTATCGCCGCCGAGGCCGGCTGGATTGTCACCACCTTTGATGGGTCGCCGCCGCCCCCACTTTATACCTGTCGGGGGTATCAGCGACCGGGGCTGGTCGTGGCCTCCTCGGCGGCTGTGCATCAAGATCTGCTAGCGGCGGTACAAGCGGCGGACAAAAAATAAATCCTGGCTTCAGGGCCGGAAACTCGCTTTAACAATTGGGGTTCCACAGGAATAGGTTTTGGCTGCCTGCGGCTCAGCCGTTGCCACCGGGGTTTTAGGGTTGGCCTGGGCAGCTAAATACTCCCGCTGAATTCTGGCCAGCAGCTCTGGGCGGCGATCGTAGAGTCGCTTTAAGGACCGAGGCGGACATTGGCTGAGGGTATAGGCCGTCAAGATTGGCAGGGCGATCGTGGTGTCGGTATAGCAAACAATCGTATCTGGCAATGCCTCTGGCTCGACCTTGCCCCAACTCACAGCTTCGCTGGGCATTGCCCCGGAGAGGCCACCGGTATCCGGGCGGGCGTCGGTAATCTGGACAAAGTAATCGTGGCCGCGTTCTTCTAACCCCAGAACCTCATGGATTTGGGGCTGGGTTTGCAGCAGAAAGTTCTTAGGGCTGCCACCGCCAAGGATCACGGCGGCACTTTTACCTGCGGAGGTTTCGCGGGCATAGTAGGCGATCGCTGCAGTTTCGTTGACATCTAAAGAAGGATCAAGTACCAGTTTTGAGCCTGCCAACGATAGGGCAGCAATGTTCATCCCAATCGAGCTGTCACCGGGGGAAGAGGTATAAATCGGGACGCCACACTTATAGGCCGTTGCCAACAGGCAGGCATTTTGCACCCCCAGTTGTTGTTCAACTTCATGAATAGACTGGCCTAACAAGTAGTGAAACTCTGCCGTACCCATCCGCTTTTGAAACGGCTCTGCCCAAAGGATCTTACGCAAAAAGGCATCGGTTTCTAGCAGGACATCGTAGTCAAAAATAATGTCATAGATCCGAATTCGGCTTTCCTGCCGCAGTTTGACATCATCCACAAAGGGATGACTGGCGAATAGATCCATACCCAACCCGTAGTGCAGGTCGTGGTAAAGGTTAGCGCCGGTACTAATGATGTAGTCCACAAACCCATGCTCAAGCAGAGGGGCCAGGGCAGAAATCCCCAGTCCGGTTGGGGTCATGGCCCCGGAAAGGCTGAGACCAACGGTGACCCCTGGCTGCATGACTTTCTGAGTCAAAAGATGACAGATTTCCCGCAGTCGGGCAGAATTATAGGCCGGGAAATAGCGATCGACTAAATCCACCACGCTGAGATTGACAGGAATGGGAGTGGGGGCAATCTTACGGCTGTAAGCAGTTGACATTAAAAAAACTCCTGGGGGGGCAGCACATCAGGCGTTTCCAGCAGGCCCAATCTCCAAGAAGGCCCTGGGGAACTTGCCCTGAGTGTGCATTTGAGTAAATTCTTAAAACCAAGTCTGACTTGTTGATCGACCCAGTCTGCAATTGCGGCAGCTTCTGCCGAGCTTAGTTGCAAACTCGAGGTTGCAGGCCGATCAGCTCATACTGGGTCCTTCGCAATGGTCAACGACTGACAGCGCCGGGTCACACTGCCGCTTTCGCTTTAATTTTGTGTCTAGATACCACCGTTGCCAAAGATATCCAGTTAAAGGGAGAGATTTCAATGTTTAAGGCCCCTTTGATAGATAGGGGTAATTTGTTCCTTTATGATCTATAGCAAATTTTGGTTAATTGTGTTGCTAAAGATACAAGTTTGGGTAATGCGATCAGCTGGTTAAAGGGCAAGTTTTGCAGAACTCAAAACCACAGCTCAAGGATTCAGACCTGCAAAATCTCACCTTGGCAGCGACCCTAAAGAGGCTCCCAATTCAGATGAGTTTTCGTTGCCTGCTACGATCAGCTAGCGGATAGCTTCTGAAAAGACCATGCAAAGCACCAACTCCAATTCTCAACCCGGCTCCTTGGATGCCGAAACCTCCTCGACTGCCTCAGATCAGTATCAACGCAAAATGCAGCGGCGTAAGCAGGTTCAGGCTGAGCGCTTAGCAGAGCGATCGCTGGAGAAAGGATTGATCATTGTTCACACCGGGAATGGCAAGGGCAAAACCACCGCCGGGTTGGGAATGGTTCTGCGATCGCTAGGTCATGGTTACAAGGTTGCGATCATTCAGTTCATCAAAGGAGCCTGGGAACCAGCCGAAAAAGCCGTGCTGGGTCAATGGTCTGAGCAAGTGGCCTTCCATGCCCTCGGAGAAGGCTTTACCTGGGAGACCCAGGATCGAGAACGGGATATTCAAAAAGCCCAGGCCGCTTGGGAGACTGCCCTGACTTATCTGCACAATTCAGACTATCGGCTGGTGCTTTTAGATGAAGTCAATGTGGCCCTCAAGCACGGCTACCTGGAGGTAGAACAAGTGCTGGCCGGACTGGCACAGAAACCATCAGACTCCCACGTGATTCTCACCGGCCGCGGGGCTCCAGCCGCCTTGATCGAGGCGGCGGATTTGGTGACAGAAATGACCTTGGTCAAACATCCTTTTCGGGAGCAGGGGGTTAAGGCTCAACCAGGGATTGAGTTTTGATTTTGATTTCAGGAGGATGGGATTCAATTTAAACAGGCTGTTTAAGTGTCTTTACGCCATCTCCGCTCTCAAGTTTGGGAAAGGGGCCAGGGGAAAGGACAAATCCAGAATCTTAAGCTTTCTCTCTATCTGCTGACTTTGCTGATTTGGTCGCCAAATCGCCGGAACAGGTTAAAATTCTTCTGGCGTTCCTCTCCCAGGGCTACCAGCGATCGCATTCAAGGGATCGCACTTAAGGGAGGAGCACCAGATTACCCGTTGAATCTCTGGAGGACAGGTCCCTGGCTACTCGTGTCATTCTCGTGCGTCATGGTGAGAGCACCTATAATCTTGAGTCTAGAGTTCAGGGTCACTGTGATCAGTCCCATTTAACCGCCAAAGGCGTGGCAGATGCCCATCAGGTGGGCTTGGCGCTGCAGGGCATCCAGTTTGATGCGATTTACAACTCTCCCCTGCAACGGGCTCGGGAAACTGCCCAGGAGATCTTGGCAACCCTGCGAGCCGATGTCACCCATCCTGTTCCAGAACCCCGGCAGAGCGATCATCTCAAGGAAATCAATCTGCCCCTGTGGGAGGGGATGCTGTTTGAAGAGGTGCGGCAAAAATTCCCGGAGGGTTATCAACGCTGGCATCAACGCCCCCACGAACTGGAAATGGAGATTTCTGGCCCGGATGGGATTATCCTGTTTTGTCCGGTGCCTGCCCTCTATGAGCAGGCAAAGCAGTTTTGGGAGGAAACCCTGCCCAACCATCCGGGAGAAACCTTGCTCCTGGTCGGGCACAGTGGCATTAACCGAGCCTTGATTGGCTCAGCCATCGGCGTGACACCGGATCACTACCAAACCCTGCAGCAGGCTAACTGTAATATTAGTGTGCTAAATTTTCCTGGTCTGCGGGGCCAGCCAGCCCAACTAGAATCACTTAACAACACCAGTCATTTAGGCACCCCCCTACCCAAACCCCGAAAAGGCTACCAGGGTTTGCGCCTACTCTTAGTTCGCCATGGAGAAACCGAGTGGAATCGCCAGGGACGATTTCAAGGCCAGATTGATGTGCCGTTAAATCAAACCGGTCGGCAGCAGGCGCGGCAGGTGGCAGAATTTCTCAAATCCGTCAAAATAGACGCTGCGGTTACCAGTCCCTTAAGTCGACCTCGGGAAACCGCTAAGTTGATTTTAGAGCACCATCCGGCGGTTGAGTTAATTCTCCAAGCTGGCCTGCGGGAGATCAGCCATGGCACCTGGGAGGGGCAGTTTGAGCCGGAAATTGAGCAGGGTTACCCAGGGGAATTGCAGCGCTGGCGGGAGGTGCCCACAGAGGTGCAGATGCCAGAGGGAGAAAACCTTCAGCAAGTTTGGCAGCGGGCGATCGCAGCTTGGGACCATCTGGTTGCCACCCTCAAGGTCCCCGGTCAGCCAAAAACTGTCCTGGTGGTTGCCCACGATGCCACCAATAAAGTGATTCTCTGCCATGTGGCTGGGGTTGGTCCTGAGCAGTTTTGGAGCTTTAAGCAGGGGAATGGGGCGGTGAGTGTGATTGACTATCCAGAAGCGGAGGCAGCCCCAATCCTCCAAGCCATGAACATGACCACCCACATGGCCGGAGGGGTTTTGGATCAGACAGCCGCCGGAGCGCTTTAAGGGGCACGGGAGGATGCATGGGCAATGAGCTACTCCAACAGGTACGGGTTTTAGACCCCAGGACGCAAACCGATCAGGTGGCCGACATTTTGATCCGGGATGGGATCATTGCCGCAATTGAAGCCAAAATCCTAGATCTGCCACCCCAAACCAAGATTTTTACAGGGTCTGACTGGGTTGTGGGTCCGGGACTGGTGGATCTCTATAGCCACTCCGGAGAACCTGGTTTTGAAGCTCGGGAAACCCTATCATCTCTGGTCAAGGCGGCGGTTGCCGGAGGGTTTACTCGCCTGACGATTTTACCCGATACCCAACCCGTCCTAGATCATCCTGGGGAATGGGAACGGTTATCCCGGTTGTCGCCCCTGTCCCTGCGACTTCAGACCTGGGGCGCTTTAACCTTGGGAACTCGAGGGGAAGCAATGACGGAACTAACCGAACTTGCCAGCCTGGAGGGAGTGGTCGGTTTTAGTGATGGTTGCCCTTTGCCCAATCTGGTTCTGGTGCGGCGACTCTTAGAGTACCTAAGACCTCTGGAAAAACCAATTGCCCTCTGGCCCTGTGATCAAGCCTTGACCGGCAGCGGTGTCCTGCGAGAAGGGTTTGCTGCCCTGCGGTTTGGTCTGCCAGAAACTCCAGCGATCGCTGAAACCACAGCCCTGGCCGCCCTGCTGGAAGTTGTGGCCGCCACGGGCACCCCAGTACACATCATGCGGGTTTCTACAGCCCGCAGTGTGGAACTCCTAGAAGCGGCCAAGGCCAAAGGACTGCCGATCACCGCCAGCACAGACTGGATGCATTTACTCTGGAATGAAACCGCAGTCGCTTCCTATGACCCAAATCTGCGCCTAGACCCGCCCTTGGGTAACCCTGCCGATCAGCAGGCCTTGATTGGGGGTGTCCGCTCGGGCGTGATTGATGGGATTGCCATTGATCACACCCCCTACACTTACGAAGAAAAGACCGTTGCCTTTGCCGAGGCTCCCCCAGGGGTTGTAGGTCTAGAGCTGGCCCTGCCGCTTCTGTGGCAAACCTTTGTCGCCACTCAGCAATGGTCTGCCTTAGAACTCTGGTCTGCCCTGAGTTTGAAGCCAGCCCGATGCCTGCAACAGCAGCAGCCAGCGATCGCTGTGGGTCAACCGGCAGAACTGGTGCTGTTTGATCCTGACTGTGGCTGGACCGTTACAGCGCAAACCCTAAACACCCGCTCCCGGAACACTCCCTGGTTAGGGCAGGAACTTAAGGGCCGGGCGGTCAAAACCTGGTATTCTCCCTAACCCGCTAGATATTGAAATAACTGCGGCGAGAGCTTCTCTGAAAGCGGCCCCAACTGATCCAGGGGCCAGAAGCGAAATACCGCCCGCCCGACAAACCGATCGCGGGGGACAAAGCCCCAACAGCGACCATCGAGGCTATTGTCGCGGTTGTCTCCCAGGGCCAGGTATGAGTCGGGCGGTACCTTTATGGGTCCGGTTAAAAAGGGTTGGGTTTGCGGTCCACAGCTATCGGCGGAGACAAAGGTTTCTTGTCCTTTGGGGAGATAGTCTTCTGCTAAAGATCGACCATCAATAAAAACCTTGCCATTTTTAACATCTACCGTTTCCCCCGGCAGGGCCACAATCCGTTTAATAAAGGCATCATGAAAATTCTCAGCCAAGAGGGCATCCGTGGGATTGAAAACAATTATGTCCCCTCTTTGCGGATCCCGAAGGTGATAGCTGACCTTGTCCACAAACAGGCGATCGTTAATCTGGAGGGTGGGCAACATCGATCCTGAGGGAATATAGCGGGCTTCCGCCACAAAGGTGCGAATTCCAAAGGCTAAAAATAGACTTAACCCAATCGTCTTTATCCCTTCAACCCAAGGATTTTCTTGATGTTCCTTGGATGGAGTCTGCTTTGAAGTCGGCTGAGGAACCTTTTTGTCTGGCATAGATGGTTAATACTTCAGTGAAAGGGGTGTCGTTACCCAAGGTCTATTCTTCTGTTATAGGCTAAAGCCAGGACTCTAGCGATCAAGCGTGTTGGAGCAGATACCTTACGGGTTATCTCTACAGTAGACCGCTTCGCTGGGATTTTGTTTCAACTTCAAACCCTAAAGATATGACCATGGTTGCCGCTTCTAATCCTAGCCTGCTCCTGCGTCGGGCTCGAACGCTTTTGCCGACGGGGGAACTAGAAATTTTAGATGTGCTGGTTGCCGATGGCAAGATCCTGCAAGTTGCCCCCAACATTGAGACAGACATTGAGGCAGCCAGCATTATGGATGCTCAGGGTTTGACCCTCTTACCAGGGGTCATCGACCCCCAGGTCCACTTTCGGGAACCCGGCCTGGAACATAAAGAAGACTTGTTTACGGCCAGTTGTGCCTGTGCCAAGGGGGGGGTGACTTCATTTCTAGAAATGCCCAATACCCGCCCCCTAACCATCACTCAGGCGGCCCTGGATGATAAACTCCAGCGGGCGGCTCAAAAATGCCTGGTCAACTACGGCTTTTTTATCGGGGCCACGGCTGATAATCTCCCGGATCTGCGGCAAGCCTCCCCTGCCTGCGGGATTAAGATTTTCATGGGCTCCATGAAGGGGGACCTGCTGGTGGATCAAGATACGGCCCTGGAAGCAATCTTTGCTGAGGGTGAACGCCTGATTGCGGTGCATGCGGAAGACCAAGCAAGAATCCGGGAGCGGCGGCAGCAGTTTGCCGAAGCTGATGATCCATCCTTTCACTCGCAAATTCAGGACAACCAAGCGGCCCTATTGGCAACCCAACTCGCCCTGGAGCTCTCCAAGAAATATCAACGCCGCCTGCATATTCTCCATCTTTCCACCGCCGAGGAAGCAGACCTTTTGCGCCAGGACAAACCCAGTTGGGTGACAGCGGAAGTCACCCCCCAACACCTGCTACTCAATACCAGCGCCTACAGCAAAATTGGCACCTTGGCCCAGATGAACCCGCCCCTGCGATCGCCCCAGGACAACCAGGTGCTCTGGCAAGCCCTCTTGGATGGTGTGATTGACTTTATTGCCACTGATCATGCCCCCCACACCCTAGCCGAAAAAGCCCAGACCTATCCCAATTCCCCTTCGGGAATGCCGGGGGTCGAAACCTCTTTGCCCTTAATGTTGACCCAGGCCAGGGAAGGGCGCTGCATCGTTGCCCAAGTTTCTAACTGGATGTCTAAGGCTCCGGCTCAAGCCTATAAGATCCCCAACAAGGGGGTAATTGCCCCTGGCTATGACGCCGATCTAGTCCTGGTGGATTTAGAGAATTATCATCCAGTTCGGCGGCAAGACCTGTTGACCAAGTGTGGCTGGAGCCCCTTCGAAGGCTGGGAACTAACGGGTTGTCCGGTGGTGACGATTGTGGGTGGTCAGATTGTCTATGACCATGGCAAATTGAATACTGAAGTGCGCGGTCAACCCTTGAGCTTCACGCTTAAAGCTCAGTAGAGTGAATGCTCTGGTTGCTTGTGAGCAGATTAAGTCGTTTCTACCTAAACCAATGTCTACTCCTTCCATCCCTGAAGTTAGCGTTGAAACCTTAGCCGATTATCTTGCCCAGCCAGAATCGGTCCAACTTTTGGATGTGCGGGAACCGGAGGAAGTCGCGATCGCCAATCTGCCAGCATTTGAGATTTTCCCTTTAAGTGAATATTCCCGTTGGTCTGCTCAAATTCAGCAACACCTAGATCCCCATACAGAAACCCTGGTGATCTGCCACCATGGGATGCGCTCAGCCCAGATGTGCCAGTGGCTTTTAACCCAAGGGTTTACCAATGTTAAGAATGTTGCCGGCGGCATTGATGCCTACTCTGCTAGAGTAGACCCATCTGTGCCCCGCTATTAAGCGCAAGGATCCCCCATTCAGGGACTTGTAGCTCCCTACTCTCATCCTCCTATGTGATCTCTGTTACGATTGGAGCCACCCACGAGCAGAGACTTTATACTGAGCAAGCCCTATCCCCCGTTTAATTTCCTCTGGCTTGGTTTGGGGGGTCTGAAACCATTTCCCCAATCAACGTTATGATTCATCGAATCAAAGCAGAATCGCTGGAGGCACCGCCGATGAAAGTTAAACTTACAGAGCGGCAGCAGCGGGTTCTGCGGGCAACCGTGCGACACTATATCGCCACAGCTGAACCGGTAGGCTCAAAAGCCCTAGTCGAAGAATATAACCTCAGCGTCAGTCCGGCCACTATTCGCAGTGTCATGGGCGCTTTAGAAAAAGGCGGGTTGCTCTACCAACCCCACACCTCTGCGGGTCGGGTCCCCTCTGACTCAGGCTATCGGATCTACGTTGATCAGTTAATTACGCCGTCAAGTGAGCTCATGCAGCAGGTAGATCAGCTTCTAGCAGATCGGCTCAATCCTGGGGGTTGGAGTACGGAGGCAGTTCTGCGGGGAGCCGCTCAGATTTTGGCCGCCGTGAGTGGGTATATTACCCTGATTACCATGCCAATCAGCAATACCACCATTCGCCATCTGCAGTTGGTCCAAATTGAGCCCCAGCGGGTGATGTTAATCGTGGTGATGGATTCTTACGAAACTCAGTCAGTGTTGATGGACTTGCCGCCCCAAACGGTATCAGAGACTGACGAGATGATGGAGCGGGAGCTGCAAGTGCTCTCAAACTTCCTCAACCATCATCTTCAGGGACGGTCCCTGACGGAGCTTGTCACCCTTGACTGGCAACAGTTAGATCAAGAATTTCAGCAGTATACTGAGTTTCTGCAAACTCTGTTGACAGACTTAACCCGTCGAACCCAAGCGCCGATCTCTAACCAGATTTTGATTAGTGGTCTTTCTGAGGTGCTCTACCAACCGGAGTTTGCCCAGCTACAGCAGGTGCAGACTATTGTTCACCTGCTAGAAGAAAAGCAAGATCAATTGCTGCCTTTAATTTGTGAGTGGTCTGGGACAACGGCCCTCCCCAGTGCCCAGCAGCAACCAGGGGGGAATCGAGTCAGTATCTGGATTGGCTCAGAAAACCCTTTGGAGCCCATGCAAACTTGTACTTTAGTCTCTTCCACCTATCAGCGGGGACAGATCCCTGTAGGTAGTGTCGGGGTTTTAGGTCCGACGCGCATGACCTACGAGAAAGTAATTGCCCTGGTGGAGGCAACCGCAGACTACCTTTCTGAAACCCTGAGTCAATCTGCTTAAAACTCCAGCCGCTTTTGCCAAAAAGTTGTTTCAATAGAGATAGATACCGCATTCAGTGGGGGCAGCGGTTCAACGTGCCAGAGATGTCATCGAAACCAAAAATACACCCTGGAGTTTTGGCCGCAGTGGTTGGGGGCCTGCTAGCCATTGCTCTATCGCAGTTCTGGCTCAACCCCCCAATTAAGTCAACCCAAAATCAGTCGCCACCTGTAGTCGAAACTGAACCCAAAGCCCCGGCACCGACCCAGATGCCTTCTCAGGCGATCGCTAACCCTCAACCTGTTTCTGGTGGTTTACGGGTCAAGAATCAAACCCCTTTCCCGATTCGGCTGGTCCTCTTGACCAAGCCTACTCTCTCTCAATCAACGGCTACTGCCCCTGCGGATCAAGAGCCAGTTCACTGGGATTTTGCCCCCGAAGAAGGCAGTGATGCTGGCTTAATCATGTCCTTGCCAGAGGGAAATCTGCGCCTACAACCCACAGATATTTTAGTTGGGTTTGCCGTCGATGGCTCTCGTCGCTATTGGGGCCCCTATGTTGTTGGGGAAACAGCCTCTCCTCAAAAGCAACCAAAGTCTGGGGAGTGGCAGCTAACTTTGCAACCTTGAGCCAAAAATATCAATAATCTTCGCTAGGCTGGTGAAGATAACTCCTGGGCTTGGCGGGCAAGATGTTCATTGAATATATGCAAGTGGCAATGCGGCAGGCACAATTTAAAGTTGTACCGGCAGATGAGACGATCTACGGAGAAATCCCCGGCTTAGAAGGTGTCAATGCCTGTGCTGAGACCCTAGAAGCCTGTCGGCATGATTTGGGCGAAATCTTAGAAGAGTGGATTTATTGCCGGGTTTCTCGGCAACTGCCACTGCCGGAGATTGAGAAATTTCAGCCCCCCCAAAGTAATGCTTGAGAGAAAGGAGATCGCTTCAGCCTTTGAGAAATTCACAGCAAACTGCCCCGCTTGATTTGCTCCCGTTCAATTGCTTCAAACAGGGCCAAAAAGTTTCCCTCTCCAAAGCCCTGGGCCTGCTGGCGACGCTCAATCAACTCAAAGAAAAAAGTTGGCTGGGCAAAAATTGGCTGGGTAAAAGTTTGCAGCAAAACGGAGTCGGGGGTCTGCTCCTGCCAGTCCACCAAGACTTGATGGGCGGCAATTGTCTGCCAGTCAATATCAGGCAGGTTTTGATGCCGCTGTTGAAGCTGGGTGTAGTAACTGCCGGGAACCGCTAGAAATGAAACCCCCCGCTGGCGCAGTTGGGCGATCGCCTGGACAATATCAACTGTCTTGAGGGCAAGGTGTTGAATCCCAGCCCCGCGATTGGCATCCAGAAACTCCTGGATTTGTGAATTGGGGGAGCCAGGCTGATTGATCGGAAACTGGGCTGTCCCCTGTGGATGAACCATGACCTGAGAGCAAAGTGCCGAGCGAGGGGTTTGAATCTCATAGCTGCGTTGGGGTTGAAACCCCAGCACCCGTTGATACCAACTCAGGGCCGCTTGTAAGTCCCCGGCGGCGACATTCAAAACCACATGGTCAATGCCGGTGAAGGGACCCGAGTTTGTCGGAGATTGTTCAGGCACTAAAACGAGCGGACTTCCTGCTCCGTCCGCCAGGGGCAATAACGGTGTCTGCCCACGCTCCACCAGGGTGTGCCGTAAAGACCCCCACCCGGCGATCGCTGCCCACTTCAAACCCAACTCAGAGTCCGTTTGCATCCCCTGCAAGACCTTGGCCTGGGCATCAACGGCCTGGGCAATTACCGCGGGCAAATCTGCGACCCGAAAGGCAACATCAACCACCCCAGGCGGTTGCCACTTGAGATATTGGGCTACCGGGCTGCTTTGGCGGCGAGCAGACGCAAGCACAAAATAAACTGAGCCACTGCAAACAACTTCGTAATCGGTATCTGGGGTGGCGCTG
>JBGTDP010000053.1:0-7327 GCA_041748255.1 Thermosynechococcaceae cyanobacterium
AGTATGGCTGAAATTGCGATCGCCTTGGGAGTGTCTGCGCCTTCAAACTTCATAATCCCACGATCAAAGTCTTTTGACATGATTATTCCTGCCCTCCTAAAAGAGTGATTCTAAATGAAATGCCTATAGTCTCTTACTAAACTAACCCCTACCTGGAGGATCAGGCTAAAGGATTAGCGATCGCATTTCATCAGGCGTAAACATTGGTTCCCTGCGCGTCCGGCTGCCAGTCATAAGCCTGCCAGGTTTGCCCCTCTAGGGCCATTTGTTCAATTAGGCTGGCAAGACGCAGGGCTTTGAGGGCCTGCTCACCCCCAACAGAGGGTTGATTGCCTCCTCGCACGCAATGTACAAAGTGCTCGAGTTCAGCATGGAGCGGCTCAATATTACTGGTATGTACCTTCTCAATCAGTCCATCCTGTCGGTACAAAATCTGACCATAATCTGCCATGCAGCTAGCTGTGGTTTGACGATGAATTAAGATTTCGTTATTGAGAAAATCTGCCTCGGTGAGGGAGTTTTTACAATGGGCAGTAATTTGACGTAGTTTGCGATGGGTGACCTTACTGGCGGTTAAGGTGGCAACAATGCCATTGGCAAACCCCAGGGTTGCAGTGACGTAATCTAAGTAACCTGAATCAGCTGCCCGGCTACCCAGAGCGGTAAGTTTGGCTACCGGGGCCGCAGCTAGCTCTAGGAGCAAGTCAATGTCGTGAATCATCAAATCCAAGACCACCGACACATCGTTTGCCCGGTTGGAATAGGGACTCATGCGATGGGCTTCTAAGGCTAAGAGTTCTTCGGTTTTTAAGACTTTACTCAGCTCCTGAAAGGCAGGATTAAACCGTTCAATGTGACCCACCTGTAAAATTCGCTGACAGGTGGCAGCAGTATTGACCAAAGATTCAGCTTCGGCAATACTAGCGGCGATTGGTTTTTCAATTAAGACATGAATGCCAGCCTGAAGGCAGGTCATGCCAACCTCATGGTGCAGGCGGGTGGGGACTGCCACGCATACCGCATCCACAAAGGGCAACAGCTCCTGATAGTCTTCAAAAAAGCGAACCTGATATTTGCTGGCAGTATCAATGCCACGCTCAACATTAATATCTGAGACCCCGACAAGCACAACATCCTTGAGCAAGCTCAAAATGCGGGTGTGGCTTTGACCCATATTCCCGACGCCGATCACCCCGACGCGAATGGGTTTGGGGGGGGTTCTTTGCAGGTGAACCTTTAAGTTTTCCATCGATAGGCTGTCCTTCACTCCTCGTAAGCCCTCTGCCGCATCCTGCAGGCATAGTATTTATACTTAGCAACTAAATCAAGTCAGATGGATAGTAACATAGCATTTCACCGGCTGAAGAATCTTAAAGTACCGCCAAGGGGTTTTTGTGGAAAGGGTGTTAGGGCAAATCTTTTCTCAAAGCGTAGAGGAATTTAACACTATTTAACCGCTTTTACGGATCAAGGCAGAACCCCCATGCTTAAAACAGACAGATAAAGTCGCTAAGCTGAAGATGGTCAAGGGTTAGATTGTCAAACTGCGAGGAACTTTCGGTGAAAGCAGTCATTTTATTATCTGGAGGTTTAGATTCATCAACGGTTTTGTATCAAGCTAAGGCCGAGGGGTACGAATGCTTTGGGCTCTCCTTTGACTATCAGCAACGCCACCGCCAAGAACTAAAGGCGGCGATCGCCGTGGCCCAAACCCTCGGCGTTGAGCACCAGGTGATTTCTTTTGACTTGAGATCCTGGGGGGGCTCGGCTTTGACCGATAACCAGATCCCGTTGCCCCACCATCGCTCCCTTGCTGAGATGGCTGACCAAATTCCCGTCACCTATGTTCCAGCCCGGAATACAATTTTCTTAAGTTTTGCCCTGGCCTATGCCGAAGCGATCTCTGCCCAGCAGGTCTATATTGGGGTTAACAGTTTAGATTATTCTGGCTATCCTGATTGTCGGCCTGACTATATTCAGGCTATGCAGGAAGTCTTTCGGTTGGGTACCCGTCAGGGTCGGGAGGGGGAGGCGATTCAAATTCAAACGCCGTTGATTTCCCTCAAAAAAACCGAGATTATTCAGCTAGGTAACCGCTTGGGAGTGCCCTGGGAGAAAACCTGGTCCTGTTACGCTCAAGCTGACGCTAACCGCAGGCTGGTGGCTTGTGGCGTTTGTGATGCCTGTCGTTTGCGTTTAGCTGCCTTTCAAGTATTAGGTCTCGAAGACCCAATCCCCTATGCAACTGGGAAGCCAGTAGAGACGCCCCATGTACCGTCTTGAGATCGCCCACCATACCGAGACCGCCCATCGGTTTTTTAAGGCAAAGAACTCCCCCAAGTGTCGCAGCATTCACGGTCATCAGTGGCGGATAATTTTAACCCTTAAGGCCGAAAATCTTGACAATCAAGGAATGGTAATTGAGTTTGGAGCCCTGAAAGCTGCCTGGCGCACCTGGTTAGATACACACCTAGATCATGCCTTGATGCTGCATCAGTCAGATCCAATGGTGGAGGCAGTGCGCTCGGTTGAGCCGCAGGCGCGGGTATTTCTGACTCCGACAGACCCAACCACAGAAAATATTGCTCAGCTTTTGTTAGAACAGGCAGAGATTGTTCTGCAAAGCTTAAATTGTGAGAATACAGTTCAGGTAGAACGAGTCCGAGTTGAAGAAACCCGGGTTAATTCTGCTGAGTATTTACGGCCATAGCTCATTGCAGATCTGCTGGAAGCCCTAGAGGTACAGGGTTGCCCACTAACTGTAAGGCTTGAACTTCAATATAAACAAACGTGCTTAAGCTGGCAATCACTAACAGGTATAGCGTTAGAGCAAAGACTGTTTTTGAGCGCGCCAGGGTGAGGAGTTGATTCATCTTTACGACCAAATTGTCACAAGGGATTGCATACCTATGTTTATAAGTAAATTTGACTGCTTGTATAGCTGCGATCGCCTCTACCTTCCGATAGGTTGATGGATTTCCGACAGTGTGTCAACCGCGTTTAACCTTTGTTAAGAGAGGGACGTAATTCGTTACTTTATGCCAGGGAAGTTTCTAACCCTGATTTGGGAATAATTACCTTACCAGGCTGTAATTTTGATTATTGCGGCGGCAGTGGCTTCTTAAATCTTTCTAAAGCTAGAAGCCAAATGCTAAAACAGTAAAATATGATACAGACAGAAGTGAAATCGTTCATCTCACGTATAAGCACTACTTGATTCAGTCAGCGCCACGGGTGAGACGGAAGTAAGGACTCTTCCTGAAGGAACGCGCCTCCAATTTGTAGAAACAAACCATTTTTATAGAGGCGACTAAATTATGAGACTTTGTTATCGCGGCGTATATTACGACTACGTTACTCCGACGCTAGAAGTTACTGAGGGGGAAATTGCAGGAAGCTATCGTGGTCTAGGGTGGCGGGAGCATACCCTGAAGCAGCTCCCGGTGCATCAGCCCAGTCACTACCTAAAATATCGTGGAGTTCCCTATTGGACCAACCAGGTTGCTAACACAGGTCGGGTTGTAGAACCTCGGGTGGCAATCACAGAACCAGGGTCAACCCGCAGATCAAGGGTGAGACCTTTTAGTGTACCCACTCAATCTCTGACAAAGCGGCAGCGCTTAGCCGAGTTGGCGACTGTCCATCGGGCCAGTATTGAGCAAAGCTTGAACCATCGGCTGACCGTTGCCAGGCAAAGAGGGGATCAAAACCTAGTTCAGCTTCTAGAGGCTGAACAGCGGCAGATGGCCTAAGGGCGCAGCCATTCTATCAAACGGCAGCACTCCATCCTTGAAGGGTGGGGTGCTTTTTTTAGTTTATAGCTGTTTATTTAAAGAAATCCGTTATAAGGCACTGGCATCTAAACTCTCTGCCTCACCAGGGGTTTGGGGCAGATGTAAACCACACTCCTGCTTTATGCCCTGAAAGCGAGTCTCACGCTCGTGGTTATCAGTGGTGCTGAGGGGCCGACTAGAGTGCCAATCGCCCACGCTGGTAAAACCCTGGTCATGCAGGGGGTGATAGGGAAGCTGATGAATTTGGAGGTATTCCTGCACATCCTTTTTGGTCCAGTGCAGGATGGGGAGAACCTTGTAGAGATTGGACTGGCGATCAACAACCCTAAGCATCTTACGGTAGTCAGTTTGTTCACTGCGAAGACCAGCTAGCCAGGCAGTGGCGTTTAAGTCTTGTAAGGCTCGCTGCATGGGCTCAACTTTGCGCAGCTGGTCATATTGATTTAACGCTTCGGGATTGCCTTGAGTCCAGAGACGACCATGTAAAGCTTCCATCCGCGCCGGACTAATTGAGGACTGATAGACCTTTAAGTTCAACTTTAAATCTGCCGATAACTGCTTAGCAAATCGGTAGGTTGCCGGGAGCAGATAGCCCGTATCTACCCAGATCACAGGGATATCCGGCACTACCCGAGTCACCAGCTGCAGCATTACCGCTGATTGGATCCCGAAGCTGGTGCTCATCACCAATCCATCCCCAAAGGTTGCCGCTGCCCACTCAACAACCTGCGCTGCCTCCGCATCCGCCAGTTGTTGGTTTATGGCAGTTAAGTCAAGCTCAGAATCGGTCATTTGGCAGCCTCAGTATTGAGCGATCGCTGGCGAAAACGCTTCCTAGTCCCTAAAGCGGAACGTAAATCTACAGTAATTTGATAGGGATTATGTAGATTATCAGATAGAATTGACGCTTTCACAACCTCCAGTCAAAGTTCACCTGGAAGCAGACCACCACAAACGAAGAACCCTGATCAAGTCAGGGTTCTAGAATCAGCGCTGCAGTTGAGAATTAAACCAGTGATTTATTCGATGCCCTCAATCCGGTCTTCAATCTCCTGGTAGAGTTCCCGCAACATCTCTAAATTACTCTCACTGGTTTCCCAGTAGCCACGACCATTGACTTCCAATAGGGTAGCAACAACCTTACGGAAAGAGTGGGGGTTAAGGTTCTTGAGGCGATCTCGCATCTCGGCATCTTGAATGAAGGTGGTATTGACATCCTCGTAGACCCAGTTATCCACCGCATCGGCGGTCGCCGACCAACCCATGGTGTTAACCAAGCGCTTCGAGAGCTCCCGCACCCCTTCGTAGCCGTGACTGAGCATTCCCTCATACCACTTAGGATTCAGCAGCTTAGTGCGGGTATCTAAGCGGACGGTTTCTGAAAGTGTCCGCACCTGGGCATTGGCAGTCGTGGTATCGGCAATAAATGAGCTAGGAGCCTTGCCATCTGAGCGCAGGCGGGAGACAACCTTGGTCGGGTCAGAGTCAAAGTAGTGACTGACATCCGTGAGGCTAATCTCAGAGGAGTCTAAGTTTTGAAAAGTGGCATCCGCGGTTTTGAGGGTGGTTTCAAAAATCTGTCGGGACTGCTCCATGGTCCCCGGATTATCGGAGGAAAAGGCAAAGGACTTACGGCTCAGGTACATTTCCTGAAGTTCAGCTTCACTGTCCCAGGTGCTATTTTCCACCGCCAGATTAATGTTAGAAGAATAAGAGCCAGAGGCATTAGAGAAGATCCGGGTGGCCGCCTGGCGCAAATTAACCCCTAGATCCTGGGCCTGTTGCAGGGCGTGCTGGCGGACAAAGTTCATTTCCAGGGGCTCAGGGGCTTCGGCTGCCAGTTTCACGGCCCGGTCTAGCAGGGCCATCTGGTTGATAAACAAATCCCGAAACACCCCGGAGCAGTTGACCACCACATCAATCCGGGGGCGACCCAGTTCACTCAGGGGAATTAGCTCCAACTTATTCATCCGGCCTAGAGAATCGGGCAAAGGCCGGACCCCAACCATCCACAGCACTTGAGCCAAAGATTCTCCGTAGGTCTTGATATTGTCTGTTCCCCAGAGCACACAGGCAATGGTCTGCGGCCAAGCCCCATTGTTGTCAGCTCGTTGCCGCGCTAGCAGCCGATCAACGACGATCTTGGCCGATTGAACCGCAGCGGCGGTGGGAATTGACTGGGGGTCAAGGGCGTGGATATTCTTGCCCGTGGGCAGAACATCGGGATTACGAATGGGATCGCCCCCTGGTCCTGGCAGCACGTACTCACCTTCCAATGCCCGTAGGAGCGCCCCCAGTTCATTATCCGCAACCACCTGCTTGAGGCAAAACTCTAAGTATTCAATCAGGCGCTTGAGCGGTTCTGGCTCTACCTGGGGATAGCCCGCCTGGGCCAGGGCTTCTACCCAGGGGGCTTTTTTACCCATATTGAAGAAATTAAGCTTAGACACCCGAGAAACCCGGCCATCGGCATCGGTCTGGGTTTTAACCAGAGCCGCGATCGCGGCTCTGATGGCCAGGTTGATCGACTGCAGGGTTTCGACATCCGCCAACACCCCGCGATCGCTATTTTGATAAATCTGCTCTAGATCGCGATTGATACTGTTGGCCAGCAGTCGAGGCAGTCCTAAAATCTCTTCTTCTGGGCGATCCAGACTGGCAATGTTGACCAGGGTGGCGATCGCCTCTTCGGCGGTCGGGGGCTTACCAATTACGTGCAAACCACAGGGCAGCAGCCGGGTCTCAATCTCCATCAGTTTGATATAGACCTGACCGACAACGGTGTCTCGGGCCTCAGGGGTCATTTCCTTGGCGTCCTGGTCCGGCAGGGCAATATCCCGGTCTAGATTTACCAGTCGGCAGGTATCGATAATTGTGTTCACAATCGGTATGCCGCGCCCACTGTCCTTGAGGGTTTGGTAGGAGGCAATCAGCTCACTTAATTCTTTTAAGCCTTTATAAAGACCGGCATTCTCCGCCGGTGGGGTCAGGTAACTAATCGTGTTGGCATAGCTGCGCCGTTTGGCGATCGTCGCCTCAGAGGGATTGTTGGCAGCGTAGTAGTAAAGGTTGGGAATTGTGCCAATCAGGTTATCGGGGTAACAGTCACCGGACATGCCAATCTGCTTGCCAGGCATAAATTCTAGGGAACCATGGGTGCCAAAGTGGAGCACCGCATCGGCTTTCCAGATCCGGTTTAAGTAGGTGTAGTAGGCGGCAAAGCCATGGTGAGGGCTGGCAGAGCGAGAGAACAACAACCGCATCGGATCCCCCTCGTAGCCAAAGGTCGGCTGAACGCCAATAAAGACATTGCCATAGTGCTTGCCGTAGATCAGCAGGTTTTGACCATCACTATTTAAGTGGCCCGGTGGCGACCCCCAGGACTCTTCTAGACGGGTGGAGTAGGGAGTCAAGCCTTCGTACTCTGGTACCGACATTTTGTAGGCAATATTGAGTTCTGGGCTGCTGTACTGGGCCTGAGCATCGTGAATCACTTCCTGCATCAGCGCCTCAGGATCAGCAGGGAGATCCGC
>JBGTDP010000054.1:0-3506 GCA_041748255.1 Thermosynechococcaceae cyanobacterium
GTGACATCGTTGTCGTCAATGATCAGCTTCACATTTAGATTTTGGGACACCGCCAATCGCGCTGCTTCCGCGTCGTTGCCCTCCTGCTGAGAGCCATCGGAGCCCAGACAGAAAATAGTTTTGTTAGGTTGGGCGATCGCCACCCCGTTCACAAACGGCCAGATGTGCCCCAGGCGACCAGAGCTAAATTTTACCCCCGGCGTCAGTCCTAGTTCCGGGTGGCCCGGTAGCTTAGAGTCTGCGGCTCGGTAGCGCACCAGTTCCTCCACCGGCAGATCGCCGTGGATGGTGGCCATTAAATATTGAGTGGCAACCCGGTGGCCGGCCTCGTCAAAGAAAACCGGAACAAATTTCTCCGGGGCACCCCGAAAAAAGGCATCCAAAATCATCACCTCTGGCACGGTGTCGTAGGGACCGCCGGTATGTCCCCCCACGCCACGGGCGGCTCCGGTAGCAGTAAAAAAGACAATCGCATCGCGGCACAGTTGAATATTGGCCTTTAAAGCCTGGCGCTGCTCCTCGGTCAGGGTCGGCTGGGTAGGATCCAGGGCCAAGGGTTGATAGGCATCTAGGTTAATCGGAAAAGCGGTTTGAGCAACAGTCATGGGGAATGCTCCAGAGAAGAATAAATTAAAAGACTTGTAGTCAGTGGGCGGCTAAGCCAAAGCATGGGACACAATCTATAGTACAGAACCCCTATCCCTCTGGCAGAGCTTCTAGAACTAAGCAATCTTCTAAGGTTGAGGTGTCCCCGGCAACCTGCCCCGCTGGCCAAGTCTGTCAACAGGCGACGCATAATTTTACCAGAACGGTTGGGCCGGAGGTCGTCAAAGCAGAAATGCTATCCCCCTTGCCGGGATAGTGACAGAAGCCGGATCGGGTAAGATAACAGGGCACCTGTGAACCGTGACCAAATAGGGAAAATCCAGTGAAACTCTGGTGCTGTGCCGCAGCTGTGATCGAGGAGTTTTGAATTTTTGAGGGATGAGTTCTGAGTTCAGTTAACTTAAACCTCAATACTAATCACTCAAAACTGTTTTTAAGCCAGAACGCCTGCTTGGTTATCGCTTCACTCTATTTCCTGCGCTGCACAGGAAAGGAGTTTAATTATCCATGCCGATCTCCGAAGAAATAGATCAACACCTACTTCAAGGTCAGATTGATTCCCTCGCCTTACCGCCGCTTCCTCTACATCGACCGCTGTTGATGATTGGTCATGGCACCCGCGACTCCCAAGGCCGCCAATGCTTGCTGGATTTTGCCAGTGCCTATCATGATTTGGACCCCTCTAGACCAATTTTTCCCTGCTTTTTGGAACTAACTGGTCCAACGATCGCCGAGGTTGTTGATCAGTGTGTGGACCAAGGTTACACGGAACTTTCTGCTTTGCCGATTTTGCTGTTTGCTGCCCGCCACAACAAGTTTGATGTCACCCATGAGCTGGATCAAGCGCGCCACCGACATCCCCAGCTTAAGTTTCACTATGGCCGTCATTTTGGGATTACCCCTGGAATTCTAGATCTATGGCGATCGCGCCTAGAAGCCCTCGATCACCCTGCCAATAATCCTCAGGCAATTCCTCGGGCTGAAACAGTCCTACTATTTGTGGGCCGGGGCTCCAGTGACCCAGATGCCAATGGCGATGTCTATAAACTGGCGCGGATTCTTTGGGAAGGTAGTGGCTACCAGACTGTAGAAACCTGCTTTATTGGCATCACCCACCCCCGCCTAGAAGAAGGGTTTCGCCGTGCCCGTCTCTATCAACCCCGGCGAATTATCGTCTTGCCCTACTTTTTGTTTATGGGGGTGCTAATGAAAAAAATCTTTGAGACCACCGCCCAGCAGCAGGCCCAGTTCCCAGATATACCCATGACCTGCCTACCAGAGATGGGGCTGCACCCTCAGCTTTTTGCGGTTCTCCGGCAGCGGGAATTAGAAACCCAACTGGGGCAGGTCCAGATGAACTGTGAGATGTGCAAGTTCCGCCTCGCAGGGGGGCTAGAGGGTCATGATCATAGCCATCATCACCATGGTCATGATCATGCTCACAGTGCTGTGAATACTGACCAGGCAGCCGACTATCACCAGCGGATCTGGCAAGTTCCTTGAGATCCTTGGCTTAGGGTTAACATATCAAGCTGCTGACAGCAGTAGAAAACAACCGTATTTGATAGAATTCAAACTCAAGAAAAATGAGTCGAGAATTTTAACGCGATCGCTTTTACAATCGCGGATTTTTGGTCTATGGTTTTGCAGTGATCCTCCAAGTGATCTCAGAGGTTGCTTATCAAGCATTATGTCTACTGCATTAGCCCCTTTTCTGGAATGCCCGAAGGGCTTTAAGCTGACTTTCTTGAATCTCTTTGGGGCCTATTTCCCGTGGCTAGCCACGTAAGCAAAGATTTTAAGGCTCCGCACGAGATCTACTGCTTTTTTTTGTCAGCTGGCAAGGTTATAGAACTATTTGTGGAGGCTTTCAGTCTAATTCTCTCAAGCTTGTGCGGCAGTAGGGACAGCATCAAACGCTATTGAAGCGGCCTCTCAGCTAAATTTATCCTTGCCTGTGTTCTTGCTAAAGCTAGAACACATCTGGGTAAGCATTTGCAACCCTAAACGGCCAACCTAAAACCAGGAAATCAAATTAGCTAAAAATCACCTAATATTCGATTGATCTCAGTGATTATACGGTTGCCCTGCCTAGGAATAAATTCGAAAATACATGAAAGAGCTCTTTATCTAAGAGCCTGAGTTTACTCAACAGCCTTTAGACACTTTCTGAAACAGTTGCTAGGAAATTGAGATAAGGGGTTTGCTGTAATTTCGCAGCTAATCCATAACACACGGGGGGAATTAAATTTCATGACTAATATTAGGGGGACAGAACAACTAAGCTCTGCAAACCACTCTAGCGAGCAACTTATTGCCAATAATGATCCCCTGGCGGAGATTAATTCACATAATCAGGTTTATCCCCTGGTATCTAGCTCTCAACCAACAGTTGTCAGAATTTTATTGGTAGAAGCCAATCCCAGCGATTTCCCGTTAGTGAGGGAAACTCTTGCTGAAACAGTTGCTAGCAGGTTTAAGCTAACCCCTGCCACTTGCTTAAGGGAGTCACTGGCGCATCTCACCACGGAAGCTGATTTTGATCTAGTCCTGTTCGATTTATCTCTACCCGATCAAAATGGGCTTGAGACAATGGCCAGTCTGCACCGGGCTGCTCCTAATCTGCCCATTATCGTTTTGACCAGCACGGATGATCCAGTTCTGGCTAGAGAAGCCCTGCAGCACGGAGCTCAGGACTATCTGGTTAAAGACCAGATGACTAGTGCCTTTTGGCTGAAATAGCTCTACCATTGAGGCACATAGTATAGGAGAACTAGAAGCATTGCCCAGATTAGCTGCGGTTCGAGTCAAGCTGAGTCAGTCTGAGAAAGCAGACTTAGAAAAACTAGCGAGACGTCCTAGCACTGCCCAACAGATAGCTCTACGCGCGCGAATCATTC
>JBGTDP010000055.1:0-12326 GCA_041748255.1 Thermosynechococcaceae cyanobacterium
GGCGGTGGGAATTTGCTTTTCTAGAAAGGTTCTCAGGGAAGCTGCTGCACTGCGGTCGTTGCTGGCTTTGGTTGCTAAGTAGGTGCTCATTAATTGGTTGACGACGGCTGCGGCGCTTTGAGGGTCGTTGCTGTCGTAGGCGACTCTTAGGACTTCGGTGCCTTCGAGGTTTTCGATGCTCAAGTTCCCCAGTAAGGCGCCAGGGGTTAGGGGATTGCCTTGTTCGTCTTTAAGCTCAAGGGCGTCAATCGTCTTTTGCATAATGGGCGCTGACCGGATGACTTCAATCTCGGTGGGAATAGAGCTGCTGCCACCTCCGACTCCCACTAGTCCCGCAAAGCTTCCTAGTTGTTCCGATAGGCCAAGGCTCGGTGTGGCTTGCTTGTCTTTCACTAGTAGCTTGCCGGCAGCTTCGTAGCTAGGAATTTTGCTAAAAGTCGTGAATGCAGCGATCGCCACCACAGAGCCAAAGACCAACACCGCTGGCAGCCAGTGGTGTTTCAGGGCCAACCACAGCCGCTGCAAATCAAGATCATCTTCTTCCTGCGGTCCAGAATATCGAGTTAGTTGCGTCTGTTCCATAGCGAGATTGACCGAGAATACCTTGTAAGCCCAACATTTGGGATGATTCTAGCTTAAAAACCTCAACTCATTTATTCATAATTTTCCACCGCTTGCTACTGCCGGTGATTGTTGCGATAGCGAATCCGGGCCCCAGCCCACTGCAGTTTTTCCCGCAGGGTCTGATAAAAAGAGTATTCATCCCCTAGGAGAATAAATTGGGCTTGAGCATCTGCCATGCGTACCTCCACCCATTGACCGGGCCAAATTGGGGCAGCTAGCACCCCATCCATCCATAGCTTTGTGCTCAGGTCTTTATCTTCTAGGGGCCAAATGCTGACCCCTGAGCCGGGGGGGAGCACAATCGGGCGACTGGAGAGACTTAACGGGCAAATCGGGGTGACGGAGATCGCGGCCATCTCTGGATGCAAGATTGGGCCACTGGCGGCCACGGTGTAGCAGGTAGACCCGGTTGGGGTGGCAACAATCAGACCATCCCCCTGGTACTGGTCCACCAACTCCCCGTCAATTTCCATTTCCAGGATCGAGGTGATCATCCGGTCAGCGGAGGCCGGCTTAACACACATTTCATTCAGAGCCAAAAAGGTCTCGCTGACCGGCCCAGTGTGATTTCCCCGTTCAAAGACCATTGCCTGGAGCATCATCCGCTGCTGCACCGCAAATCGATCCCCCAGCAGCCGTTCCCACACCTGCTCGGTATCGCTAAAGCTTTCATAGGACTCCGTCAAAAATCCCAGGTGCCCCCCCACATTCACCGCCAGGATCGGCACCCCCTGGGGCGCTAAATGTCTAGCCGCTGCTAGGGCAGTGCCATCTCCCCCCAAGGAAATCGCCAGATCAATCGGTTGGCTAATCGAAGCCAAAAAAACTGGGTAGGGATTATCCTTGGGGCCACTGGGACCAACCAAAACTTTGCACTGACGCGCTTCTAGTTGCCGGGCACAGGTTTCGGCTGCTTGTCGACTGGGGGCATCTCCGGCCTTGTGAACAATAATTACCTGATTGAGTTGCACCTCAACCCCCTGCCATATTTGTACACAATACCCTGCTAGGAAGGTCAGGCTAAGTGCGGGGACTTAAGAATTTACCACTTCAACAAATTGAACTGCTCCATATCCACCGTGTTGCGGTTGCGGTAGATCGAGAGAATAATCGATAGCCCGACGGCGGCCTCAGCCGCTGCTACGGTGATCACAAATACGGCAAACACCTGGCCTTTAATACTGGCGCCATCTAAAAAGTTAGAGAACCCAATCAGATTAATGTTGACAGCATTGAGCATTAACTCAATCGACATCAACACCCGCACAGCGTTACGGCTGGTAATTAATCCGTAGATCCCAATACAAAACAGGGCGGCACCCAGAAGTAGAAAGTATTGAAGTTGCATCGTTTAAGTCTTTGCTGAGAATTGCACTAATTGGTCCAAGATTTGCTAGAGCTTCCCGCCAAGGCGATAGGTTGGCGCGGGCGCTCAGGAAGTTGCAAGGGGACTTGCTTGTCTTCTGGAGTCGTCTGCTCGGGAATAAACTCCCGCCGGGCCAGCATAACCGACCCAATTAAAGCCATGAGTAACAGCAGAGATGCCAACTCAAAGGGCAAGAGATAGTCGCTAAAGAAGTGTTCCCCAATTAAAAGTGTGGTTGAGGCGGGGGCCGTTTGAGTTGCAGGAAGGCTCCAGGGGGTGCGGAGAACCATCAAAGCCAGCAGCGAGAATAAACCCCCACAGACCAGGGCTGTAGATGCCTTGCGAACCCACTGGCGAGTCACAGGGGCAAAGTCTTCCCGCTTATTAACCAGCATGATCGCAAATAAAATCAAGACATTCACGGCGCCCACATAAATCAAGACCTGGGCCGCAGAAACAAAGTCAGCATTGAGCAAAATGTAAATGCCAGCGATGCTGATAAACACTCCCCCCAGCAAAAAGGCGGAGTAGACAATATTTTCAAAGAGGACAACGCCCAAGGCTGCACCCAGCATCATCACCGATAACAGGCCCAAAGATACGATTTGCACCCCTTCTGCTAAATTCACGCTGGTTAACACTCCGTTGGTAAAGGTACTGGCAAAACTAGACGTTAAGACTCCTGGGGTTCGTTCTCCGGTTGCTTGGCAGCGGCTGCTTCTAACTGGGCAACGATCGCTTCCGGGCGCTGTCCGGCCCGTTGAGCAGCGGTGTGGGAGACCGTATGTGGATCTAGAACTCCCTCAGGTAGATAGGCAAATTCCCGCAGGGGAGAAACCATCGGGTCTTCTGTAACCTTATAGGGAATCCGGCCCATGGCTACGCTGTCGTAGTTCAACTCATGGCGATCGAAGGTGGAAAGCTCGTACTCTTCGGTGACCGAGAGGCAGTTGGTGGGGCAGTACTCCACACAGTTGGCACAGAAGATGCAAACCCCAAAGTCAATACTGTAGTGCTTGAGCTGTTTCTTCTTAGCGGCTTTATTAAATTCCCAATCCACCACCGGCAGGTTGATTGGACAGACCCGGACACAGACTTCACAGGAGATGCACTTATCAAACTCAAAGTGAATTCGGCCCCGGAACCGCTCTGAGGGAATCAGTTTTTCGTAGGGGTACTGCACGGTAACGGGGCGGCGGCGCAGATGGTCAAAGGTCACCGACATTCCCTGACCGATATAGCGGGCTGCCTGGACCGATTCTTTGGCGTAATCGCTGACTTTATTCAGGAACTTAAGCATGGGGAACTCCTGAGCGGGAGAGGGTCACAAAAACAAGGAACGATCAAATTCCAGCTTATAAAACTTTTACAAAGTTTATCCACCAAAGGCAAAGGGAAACGCTAGCTTTAACCCGGCGGTGAGCAGCAGATTGACTAGCCCCACTGGCAACAGAAACTTCCACCCTAGATCTAGCAACTGGTCAATCCGCACCCGGGGGACTGTCCAGCGGGTCAAGATGGCTAAAAAGATAAAAAAGTAAGCCTTGAGAACCGTCATTGTAATTCCCAAAGCAGCGGTGACAATCTGCAAAATCGGATTGGTTTCACTGATGCCTAACCACCCGGAGAGCATCTCCAAAGGGATCGGAAAGCTCCAGCCCCCCAAATAAAGGACTGCCACCAACAACGAAGACAAGACCAGATTCACGTAGGAACCCAGGTAAAACAGGCCAAACTTCATGCCGGTGTATTCGGTTTGATAGCCGGCAACCAGTTCTTCTTCAGCTTCTGGCAGGTCAAAAGGCAGTCGCTCCGACTCAGCCAGAACAGCAATCCAAAATAAAATTAAGCCAATCGGTTGCCGCCAGAGATTCCAGCCCAGGATGCCATAACCTGATTGCTGCTCGACGATATCAATCGTACTGAGGCTATTCGACATCATCACCACCGCCAACACAGCCAGGGCCAGCGGGATTTCATAGCTAATTGACTGAGCGGCCGCCCGTAACCCTCCCAGGAGAGCGTACTTGTTATTGGAGGCATACCCGGCCATCAGCAGGCCAATCGGAGCAACACTGGAGAGGGCAATCCACAAAAACACGCCAATCCCTAGGTCAGTGACCACCAGGTTTTGCCCGAAGGGCACAATCATATAGGACAAAAATACCGGGATTACCACCAGGATCGGCCCCAGGGTAAACAGCCAGGGGTCAGCCTTGGCCGGAACCACATCTTCTTTAAACACCAGCTTCAGGCCATCGGCCACCGGTATCAGCAGGCCAAAGGGGCCAGCAAACTCTGGGCCAATTCGCTGTTGGGCCGCCGCCGAGATTTTACGCTCTAGCCAGGTTGCCACCAGCACACCCACCGTGGCCCCAATAATCATCAGCAGCATCGGCAGGGGCATCCACAGGGCTTTAGCAGCCCCAGCCGGAAATCCCAAGTCAGTCAGGTTCTGGATAAAACTTTGTTGAAGATCAATACCTGGAGTCATGCCAGTCTCGCGCCGTAGAGGTGAATCGCACGCTTGAATTTAGATCTTGGGGAGATTGCCCACAATCTATGAAGTTTCGTGACTGCCTAACAGTATATAGCCCTAGGTGGTTAGTAACGGCACCCGAAACCGACAAAATTCCTCAATTTATCTCGCAGGTCAGCGCTGATCAACCACCAGGTAGGGGGCATTGTGGTTGCCGGTGTAAATTTGCGTGGGGCGATAGATCCGGTTGGCTTCGAGTTGTTCTTTCCAGTGGGCTAGCCAGCCAGCCACCCGGGCGATCGCAAACACCGGGGTAAATAAATCTGTAGGAATGCCCAGCTTTCGGTAGACCAGTCCAGAGTAAAAATCAACGTTGGCATAAATTCCCCGGTCAGCCAACTTTTCTTCCACTGCCCGTTCCAGTTCCACGGCAATATCGTAATACTTATCGCCGCCAAACTTTTCAAACAATTGCTCCGCCAGCTTCTGCAAAATGATTGCTCGCGGGTCTTTGACTTTATAGACCCGGTGCCCAAACCCCATGATTTTGGCCTTGCGCTCCAGACAACTTTCTAGAAACGGTCGCACGCCTTCCACTGAGCCGATTTCTTCGAGCATTTCAATCACCTCTTCATTGGCGCCCCCGTGCAACGGCCCAGCCAGGGTGCCAACTGCTGAAGCGACCACAGCATAGGGATCAGTCAAGGTAGAGGCTGTGACCATCGCCGAAAATGTAGAGGCATTAATCGTATGTTCGGCGTGCAGGGTTAAGCAGGTATCAAAAACCTGGGCCGCCAATTCATCCGGTTCTCGCTCATTGAGCATATAGAGAAAATTAGCAGCATAGTTGAGGTCATCCCGGGGCCGCACCGGATCATTGCCCTTGCGAATATGTTGAAAGGCAGCGGCCATGGTCGGGATCTTGGCCAACAGGCGCACGACCGCAGCCCGAATGTAGGCTGGGTCATCCAAAGCCCGGCGGGAATAAAACAATCCCAATGCTGCTGCCGAAGCCTGCAGGGCATCCATGGGATGACCACTTTCTGGAAAGCACTTCATCATGTCCCGGATGCGGTACTTTACCCGGCGATGGGATTGAATTTCATGCTCAAAGGTTGCTAGCTCCCTGGCACTGGGAAGCTCTCCCCAAATCAACAGGTAGGAGGTTTCCAAAAAGTTACTCTTGGCAGCAAGTTCCTCAATGGGGATGCCTCGATATTCCAGGATGCCCTTTTGGCCGTCAACGTAGCTGACACTGGATTGGGTGGCGGGGATACCTTCTAAACCAGGCTTGTATTCGCACACTGACATAGCTTCACATAGATTGATTTGCAGTGGACTAAAATCGAATAGATTTGGCGGTTAGCTTTGAAATTCTACTAGCATCCCTTGCCGTCTGTCTGTTACCCAGAAGCCATTACGGGGCCAGAGCACTGGGGACTTAAATCAACAGCTTCGGCTGCGTAAGCCAAAATAGCTGGCTGTGGCCAACCGGAGGGCCTTCCGGCAGGATCATGCCAATAATACCCGCTTTTTTCAAAACAATACTCCCCTGGGCTTCGCCCCAGAGCAAGATTTCTGCCCACTGCCCCAGATTCGGTTGGTGTCCCACCAAGGCTAATGACTGGTCCGCCGAGGAGCGCCAGGTCTCTAACCAGTTCAGCCAATTGCTCAGGCTGCCCTGGGGAGAAAGGTCCAGAGATTCCTCTAACCGAGAGCTTAATCCTTGAGCAGCTAAAATCTCAGCGGTTTGGCGGGCGCGCGGCAACGGACTGCTCAGGAGTAGATCAAACTTCAAGCCTATTGCCTGTAACCGCTGGGCAACTTGATGGGTTTTTTTCTGCCCTTGAGGGCTAAGCGATCGCTCAAAATCGCTCATCTGGTCAGTTCGATCCACTGCAATCCCGTGGCGAATCAAGTAAATCTGCTGCATCCCTCAGGTCCACCGCATGAAAACCCTAGTCGGCATGAATCACATTATCATCCGGGTTAACCAACCGCAGCATCTTTTGTTTAACTTGGGTATCGTAAGCATTCCACTTGATTTTGGCAAAATCAGGATTTTCATTTAAGCCGGAGAGAAATCCCATCGGAATTTCAAACCCCCCGGCCATGGAGCGGCCTCCCCCAAAAAAGCGCCCCTGATTGTCCTGACCAAAGGCTTCTTTGAGAAATTCATCCGGGTCAAGGGTTAGTTTAGTAGTCCGCAGGGAGCCAACCACTAGCTCTAGTTCTTCATCTTCATCGTGAACAATTCCGTAAACCACCGCGGTGTGAACGTTGTCTTCTGTGACCAAAAAATCTGCGGCCTGGGGAATTGCATCGCGATCGTCGTAGCGCAGGTATCCCACACCCGAAATCGAAAAGTTGTTATGGACAGAGCGATTTTTTAAGGCCCGCTCAATCACATCCATGACTTGTTTAGAGCGGGAGGCATGCAGCACCGCCGCAAACAACTGAGAGTCATAAAATCGACTCAGATACCCCGCTGCCAAAAAATCTTCTTCCTGGGCCTGCATCAACTGATTAGTATCTGAGCGTAACCCATGCATCAGCGCCGTTGCGCACTTGATATGCTCATTGGTACTGGAGTCAAAACCCAGCAGACCTGCTTGCAGGTACTGGGTCATAATCGTGGCCGTGGCTCGGGTGCTGGTGCGGACATCCATAAATTCTGCCCGCAGGCCGTCCTGAAGGCTATGATGATCAACCACCACCACAATCGGAATTTCTGCTTTTCTGACCAATTCAACCAGTTGACTGGTAGCCCCTTGGTTATCAATTAAAACGCATCCCTGGTAAATCGACAGATCTCTGGCTTTACCCGACTGACAGGTCCAGCGTTGGACGGGTAAGCCCGTTAGCTTGACCAGGGCAATGTTTTCTTGATGGCTGAGGGTGCCTGCATAGACAATATCAGTTTGAATATTAAACTGCTCAGCAATCAGCTTATAGGCCCAAGCCGAGGAAAGCGCATCTGGATCAGGAAAATCTTGCAGCAAGACAACTTGGCGCTCCCCGCTATGACGCTCTAGGCTCTGCCGCAGCCCTTCTGTGCGCTGTTCTGGAGTTCGAGCCTGGGTAGGCGCTGAGGGTAGCCGCGGCACCTCAGCAACATTGGCAGTTGCCTCAGAATCGTCCAGGTCTTTGGGATGATCAACTGATTTAAGACTTGAGTGCATAACTTCTGTGAGGAGTAGGTGGTATTAATCCCCGTAGTTTGAAATCACTAGGTTTAATCTAAATCCTAGTAAATCAAGTCTCTACAGGCAGCCCTTGAAGGCATTCAACCAGAACAGCGAATCTTTTTCAATTTTTACAAAAACTTGAGGTATAAATCACTCCCAAGTTGAGATCCCTTCTATCTCTATCTTTGGGAATACCACTTTAGACGTTGACAAACGATCTACTTAAACACCCCTGAAGCGGGATCAGGGGTTATATCCCAATTATATACTTTCGCCATTCCTGGTGGATGCCGCTCCTAAGATGACGGGTGACTTCAAAATAAAGGCTGCTGTAGGGACGGCGCGGGGGGTGCATTAGCAGCATATTAGCCTCTTTGGGGGTTCGATTTCCTTTTCTGACGTTGCAGCGCACACAGGCAGTCACCATGTTTTCCCAGGTATCCCCTCCACCCCGAGAGCGAGGAACCACATGATCCAGGGTCAACTCATCGCCACTGTATCTGCAGTATTGACAGGTGTGTCCATCTCGGTGGAGGATATTGCGGCGAGTCAGGGGAATTTCTTTATAGGGAACTTGAATGTAATGGCGCAGCCGAATTACCGTCGGCAGGGGAAACCCAGTGTAGATATACTTGCCATTGTGTTCTACCTGTTCTGCTTTGTCTTTAATTAATAAAACCACCGCTCGGCGCCAGCTTGTAATGTTAAGCGGTTCATAGGAAGCATTCAGAACTAGAACTTTGCCCATGGAAGCTTGACAAAGGTTATTTTTACAGATATTAGCACAGCTTACTTTAGCAGCGGTTGTTACTATTTCTGGCTGGCAGTATTTTGATTAGATTTGTTGCTACCGGGGTAGTTTAGAAAAAGGATTTTCCCTGTGGACTTTTGCAGGGCCAGGGTGGGAGTAATGGAAGCCGTCAACACACCATGCTAAGGCAGGAGCAATCAACGGGTATAGCCTGCGATCGCGCTTGGGTAGAGATTGACCTGGGGGCGCTGGGCCATAATGTTCAACAGTTAAAAAACCTGCTCTCCCCTGGCAGCCAATTGCTGGCTGTGGTTAAAGCTGACGCCTATGGTCATGGGGCTGTGAGGGTTGCTCAAACAGCGCTTAGCCAAGGAGCTACCTGGCTGGGGGTGGCCACCATCCCCGAAGGCATGGAACTGCGCCAAGCAGGGATCAAAGCCCCGATCCTGATTCTGAGCGCCATCCAGTCCCCAGAAGAGATTCAAGCGATCGTTGATTGGCAGTTACAGCCCACCCTCTGTTGTCCGCAGCAGGCCCTGAACTTTTCTGAGGCTCTGGAGCAGCCCCTGGCAGTTCATATCAAGATCGACACTGGCATGTCCCGACTGGGAGTGCCCTGGCAGCAAGGTCTGGAGCTAGTCAAGCTTGTTCATCGCCTTCCTCAGCTTGAGATTGCCAGCCTTTATTCCCATCTGGCGACGGCTGATCACCTCGATCCAACCTTTATGGCCCAACAACGCCAGCGGTTTGAGCGGGTGATTGCCCAGATTCAAGCGGCTGGGATTCCCCTGCCGCCGCTACATTTAGCAAACTCTGCTGCCACCCTCAAAGGCGCTGACTATCACTATGACTGGGTTCGGGTTGGCCTGGCCCTCTATGGCCTCTACCCAGCCCCCCATTTCCAGCAAGCTGATCTGCACCCAGTGATGCAAGTCAAGGCCCGGGTGACCCAAATCAAGCTCATCCCCCCAGGCACTGGGGTTAGCTACGGCCAAACCTTTGTTGCCCAGCAACAAACCCGCCTAGCCGTGGTCGGAATTGGCTATGCCGATGGGGTTCCGCGCATTCTCTCAAACCAGATTAGTGTCTTGGTCCGGGGACAATCCCTGCCCCAGATTGGCACAATCACAATGGATCAGTTGATGATTGATGTCAGTCAAATTCCCGACCTTCAAGTCGGAGAAGTCGTAACCCTGATCGGACAACAGGGGAGTGCCCACATCTCAGCCGATCAGTGGGCCAAGACCGCCGGAACCATATCTTGGGAAATTCTCACCGGCTTTCAGCATCGACTGCCCCGGGTCGTGATCGAGGCTGAGTAACCCCTTACCCTTTATTCAGCCCCCCGAATCTCCTATTCTGCCTGGAAATAGAATCATTCTGACAAAAAAGCCCCACCAGCGGCAGGGCTAAATTTAAGGTGTAATTTATCCAGAAAAAAATTAGCGGACGCTGCCATCAAGGCAAGCTGTGTCAATCGGCTTCATCAGATACAGACGCAGGAGCTGCCAGCCATTGGAAATATAAAGGGGCAACTTTTTGAGCAACTGTAGCGGTTTAGGCGTCCGTGAGCCAACGATCGCAGTTAACTTGACATTATTTTGAATGCAGTGATCCAGCCGGTGGTAGAACTCAGGATTCTCGACATCTAAGATAATCGGAAAAACCCGACCAGCGGTTTCGTTGGTCTTTTGGATCACATGAATGTCGTACTCCCGGGCATCTAGGCCCAAGGAAGCGTAGAACTTAGACCGTTGAATGTCATTGAGATACATTGTTGCAAATACCGACAGCAAGAAGAACCGGCACCACAATTTTGCTTTCCAGTCTCTTAAGATTTCCGGCTGCGATCGCATCAAGGCATCAAAGAAATCCCCATGACGATTCTCATCCTGACACCAATTCTCAAAGAAGCGGAAAATCGGGTAGATGCAATTTTCTGGATGGGATTCTAGGTGACGATAAATGGTGATATATCGCCAATAGCCAATCTTCTCAGAGAGATAGGTGGCGTAGAAAATAAACTTAGGCTTAAAGAATGTATATTTGCGGCTTTTGGTCAGAAATCCCAGGTCAAGGGACAACTTAAAGTCTGACATTGCCTTGTTTAAGAACCCAGCATGACGGGCTTCATCCCGGGACATCAATAAGAAGCATTCTGCTAGCATCGGGTTCTTGTCTTTGAGCCGACGCCCGAGTTCCTTGTAAAGCAAAAAGCCAGAAAATTCTGCCGTGCAGGAGCGCTCTAAAAATTCAATAAAGACCTGCCGGGTTTCCCCGTCAATATGATCCCAAGATTGCTCAAACTGCTGATCTCGAACAAAGTGATGGCGATTGTAGTCGGTCCGAAATTCTTCTAAGAGTGCTTGCAGCTCTGCTTCATTGGGGGAAATGTCCATCTTGGCCATTTCCTCAAAGTCGGTGGTGTAGAACCGGGGGGCAAGAATGGTTTCCTTGGCCGGGACTTTAACACCTGCCCGCATTTCTTCAAATTCAGGCTTTTTGAGGGAATCTACCATGAGTCCTTAAAGGGGCTAATTTGCGCCGGAGCCAGCTTGAAACAGACTAACTCCTGTCTGTCATATTACCGGAACTGGCTGGGCCTGGGAGAGAAGTCACCAGCAAGCGTTACATTTTGCAAGGAAGCTTCCCTCAAGGCCGGGCGTTAAACACTGAGGGAATTTTTTCGGCATTGCCTACTAGGCGCAGGAAATGTTCTAAATGCGAATCCACAGGTTCAAGCATCGCTGCCTCTGCTACTCCATAAGTTGAACTCAGCTCCAGGGCCAGCTTATTAGACTGTGGGGCAATGCCTAGGAGCTTTGGACTTCTCCGGTTTCGTTGAGAACAAAGTAATTTTTGGCCTCAGCAGAAACCCTAGCCATGACGACCTTCCCAGTAATCTGCTTGCTATTTAAGGTTAAGTCCAGGGCTTTGATCTCGCCAAGCTGCATGACCACCCTTTCGGCATCATAGAAAGTCACCTGAACAATCCCTTGCTCGATGCGAAAGTCAGTCACCAACTGCATCAACTGCTCGATATCGGCATGGCCAATTCTTCCATACACCATGCAGGCTAGATAAAAAACTGTTTGATCTCCGTTCTCAAAGCCAAGGGCTGGAACAACACTGTGGCTGTATCTGATGTTGCTGCCGTGGATGTCGCCACCAAAAGGACGGGCTGGGAATTGTTGGGTATAACCATACAAATTCCGCAAAAAGCTAAACTTGTCGTCTTTGAGGGCAGCCTCAGCACCTTGGATTGATAGGGTCTCTGCTCCGCCCTGATCAAAGCCTAGGGGGTAGCCCCCTTCTTTAAAGACCAGTGATTGATTGGTTTCAATTCGATGGACATTGAGCATGAAATCATCTTTGCCCAGAATATAGGTATATCCCAAACCCAAACTTCTGGAGGAATGAGACTTGGGTTTGACCTTGGCCTTTCTAAAGACCAAAAGATTGCCGACTTTCTTTAACTTCGCTTTAGATTTTTGCCACTTGCTCTGATTTTGCCGCCTGCTCTGAGCAATAGCTTCAGACTGGTTGAGGCTATACTTAGAAGCTGCAAAATTGGGTTGGCAATACAGATTAACGATCGCTTGGCGCTGATCGTATTTCACACCGTCCTTCGAGAATGTCAAAGCATTGTCGCAATTATAATTTTGATAGATTGACCGAGCTTCGTAACTAAAAATTGAAGAGTAGACAAAGTTAGTGTATTTCTTCGAGCGCTTAGAATTAGTGCAATAGGATTTCTGGTTGATCAGTTGAACGTGACCTGTTTGCTGGTCACCGACGACTAAGAAACCCGCAGATTTAATCGGGATCGAAAAGCTTTGGGTGTGGATCGCCAGCGGCTTCTCCGGGGTCTGCCAAAAAGGGTCTGACTCAGGCAGCAGAAAAATATTGAATGCTTTA
>JBGTDP010000056.1:0-2690 GCA_041748255.1 Thermosynechococcaceae cyanobacterium
ACCACCGCCGGGTTTGCCCCCAGTGGCGGCGGCTTTGCCGATTACGTTAAAGTGCCGGGGCACATTGTCCGTCATGGGGGATTGATTGAAATTCCTGAGGATATTAGTTTTGAGCAGGCCAGCTTTGTTGAGCCGACAAACTGTTGTCTAAAAGCTGTAAAAAAGGCGCAGGTAGGTCCAGGACAAACGGTTCTGGTGACTGGGGCCGGACCAATTGGCTTGATGTTTATCATGCTGGTGAAATACTTTGGGGCACGGGCGATCGCCACGGATTTGCTCCCGTCTCGGATTGAAAAAGCTCTGGAGGTGGGGGCTGAAGCGGCCTTTGATGCCCGTGACCCTGAACTGCCTGACAAGATCCAGGCTTTAACCAAAGGTATGGGAGTAGATACCTGTCTATTGGCGGTTCCCAGCGAGAAAGCCTTTTTTCAGGCCCTGGAGTGCACTCGCAAAGGCGGCAAGATCCTTTTCTTTGCTGAGTTTCCCGATCAGGTTGAAATCCCAATAAATCCTAATATTCTCTACCGCCGGGAGATCGATCTAATGGGAAGCTACAGTTCTTCCTACCGGGTTCAGGCATTGGCCACGGAGATTGTGTTTAATCAACAGATTGACGTAAGTGCCTTAATTAGCGATCGCTATCCCCTCCAGGCGTTGAGCACCGCCGTAGAACAGGCGATCGCCCCGACCCCCGATACTTACAAAATATTGATCTATCCATAGAGGCTAAATCTACCTGCTGTTTAGCTTTTATCGGTGAATTGTTGCCCGGATAACCACCTAAAGTATCTCCACAGTTCCTCGCTGTCCGTCAATCCGAACCTGTTGCCCCTCCTGCAGCCTTTGGGTGGCATAGGCAACCTCCATCACCGCCGGAATCCGATACTCTCGGGCAATGATCGCCCCATGGGAAAGTCTGCCGCCCACTTCTGAAATGATTCCACCTGCCCTTGCTAAGAATGGCGCCCACCCGGCATCGGTATACGGAACCACCAGAATCATCGTTTGATCCACTGCTGGAATCGCTTGCAAGTTCTGCAAAATTTTCACCCGGCCTTCTGCTTGACCTGGACTGGCGCCAATCCCTTGCAATTTCTCAGAAGCAGTCCAGTTGCCCAGGGTCAGATTCACAGGATCAGGGGCACTACCATACACTACCGTTGGCACCGTGCTGAGTTGAGAGTTTTGTTGATAATGTGATCGCCGTTGGGCGACTAACGGCTCCACTTGAGCCATGAAACCTGGATCGTTAGCAATCATTTGCTCAATTTCGGCCAGCTCTAAAAAGAAAATGTCCCCCTGATCAGCTAGCAGCCCCGACTGACACCAAACCTGCTCCAGGGCAACAAAGCTCCAGCGCAATTCGGCCAAAAGTTGACTATAGATGCCTCCAACTTGGCCTTTTAGATCAACTCGACCCTGGACAAGCTTAGCCTTCCAAGATTGATGAGAAATCTCACTTTTTTGTGATTCAGGGGAAGGGTTAAACAGCAGACTGGCAAACAACTCTCGAATTGGCTGGGGATTTTCCTTCCAGGTGGGCACCGCAATATCTGTGCCAACTTCGCTCAAGTATCCATAGCGCTCTAGGAATCGGTCTAATTGCGCCAGCACTGGCTCTGTTTGGGGAGATTCTGCCAGGGTGGCAAACAGACTGGCGGTTTGGGGTGAAAGCTGATCCAGGTTTCCCAGCAAATCACGGCTAGCAGTAGCAATAGTCTGGAGCGATCGCAGGGCCGCAGCTTCCGGGGTTCGGCTTGGATCTAATTCCTGATCCTTAACCCGAAAAAGGGCCTGACGCAGGGCCGCACTCAGCGGTGTCAAAATACTGTAGTAGGTTGCTGACTCTAAGACCTTGAGAATCTGATGAATACGACCCAGTAGGTCCGAGGGAGACATGTTTGCCGTCGGTTTACCCAGATCCTGCAGGGTGGGGAGAAATAGGTGCTGATAATCGTGATCAAAGTTCTTTTTGGCCGATAGTTCTCTGGCGATTAATCGCCAAAGGCCAGGAATATTTCTCAGAGTTGAGCCTAAAGAAGGCTTACTCATAGATGCCCCTCGGGTCAAAAACTCTAGACTCTCCGGTGGCAAACCCATTCGACGAAAAATCTGGCCCAATAAAGAGGCATTGAAGTAGGCACGGGCGTAGTGAAGGGTAGCAGTCTGGCTAAAATCCAGACCTCTAGATCGTTTGCCCAGCACCAAGCTAAAGATTTCACCCCAGGTTCCACAGGTGAGCGGTTGATTGACCGACCAAGTCAGGGGACGGATTACCCCTGGGATAACTTCTGCAGCAATTTTACGGGTCCAGATTGGTAAAAGGGTAGTAATCGGTCTGGCTTGCAGCAGCCACAGCGTCCTGCCGTCGTAGCTCCACTCAATATCCTGGGGAACCCCGTGGTAACGAGTTTCTAGATCCCGGGCCAAATGGGCAACCTCTTGCAGCAGAGAAGGGGGTAGATCCCCACTCTCACCTAAAATCTCCGGCAGACTGTCTGAATGCCCAAAGACAACCTGATAGCTTTCTGGGGTTACCTGCCCTGAAACAACTGCACTGGCTGCTCCCGGCAAAGCCTCGATCGCCACGGCATCTTTGTCTCCTAGCAATGGATCGCGACTGAAGGCAACCCCAGAAAAGATCCCCTGAACCTGGATTTGCACCAGGACTGCCATGCTAGCTTCTGGAA
>JBGTDP010000057.1:0-3090 GCA_041748255.1 Thermosynechococcaceae cyanobacterium
CGCCAATTCCATAACTTCCATAACGGGTATTGATGAGAATTCACGGCAACCGCCAGCTTAAAACTCTGCCGGGCTTGGCAACCAGACCCACCTCTGCCCGAGTGCGAGAGGCTCTGTTTAATATCTGGCAGGGAGAAATCATCGGCTGCCGCTGGTTAGATCTGTGTGCGGGAACTGGGGCAATCGGTGCCGAAGCCCTAAGCAGGGGAGCTACCTTAGTTGTTGGGATTGAGCACTCAGGTCAGGCTTGTAAAGTAATCTCTCAGAACTGGCAGCAAGTTGCCCAGCCTGATCAGCAATTCCAGGTCCTGAAAGGGGATGTGGTCAAGCGGCTTAAAACTTTAGCCGGACAGTTTGATCGGATCTACTTTGATCCTCCCTACGCCAGTGACATATACCAGCCAGTGTTAAGGGCGATCGCTCAGTATCAGTTATTAGCCCCTGAGGGAGAAACAGCCGTTGAGCATCGCGCTCACAAGCCTCCCCTTGATCAGCCTTTATTCTCAATCTGTCGAGAGAAAACCTACGGCAATACTGCCCTGACTTTTTACAGAGCTATTAATCGCTAGGCGTAAGCGCTGCGTGTGCTTCTAGATCAGCCACCCCCGACTCCCAAATCCTGATCGCGGCGTAACTGCAGATAAGCGTCGACCAATAATCCGGCAATGGTGATCGGGATCAGGCCAAGGACAATCCCGACAAGCAAGGGTTCTACCACGTCAACGCTCCTAAAAGACTCAAAGGTTAATCACTATCCAGCAAATATGACTTCTGCTTATTTTTTATAGTAGTTGGTTGAGCTGCCAAAGGTAAATTCTTTCCTTAAAAGCAATTTAACAGGTAGATTCTAGGGCTCCTAGACTCATCTATCCATAGCCCCTAAGCCTGATTTGTCATAACCTGACACAAGGATCTAAGCTATGTTATGAAAATAAATATAAATTTCGTTTCATAATTGTTGCTTTAATCAAAGCTTTTGGAGAATCAAGCCGTTAAGCTCGAATCTGATACTCAGAGGGTTATCTTAACCATTCTGGCGTTGCTACTAGGCACATTCGTCATTTTCTATGCAATTCACCAGATTCAAATGTCTGACCCCTATGTGCGGGAAGTGCTTTCTCAGCCGGCAAGTATAGAGCGGGGTCATGCCATTTTTCAGATGAACTGTGCCGGATGTCACGGCTTAGATGCTAAAGGTAGAGTGGGACCTAGTTTGTTAGGGGTCTCTGAGCGCAGATCTCAGGTTCGCTTGATCCATCAAGTAGTCAGTGGTCAAACGCCGCCGATGCCTAAATTTAAAGCTAGCCCTAAAGAGATGGCCGACCTGCTCAGCTATCTTGAGAGGGTCTAGGAACCTTAGATTGCCAACCCAGAAACAAGCCGACACAGCTATATTTCTCTGTCAGTTACTTTCAAACCTATATCAACCAATCAATATCTTTCGTTACGACAGCAGCTTGAAAACACTTTACGTTCAAGCTGGCTTGGCTGATGAAATCGCTCTCCTGATTTACGACAATGGAGAATGGGAGTTCGTTCTATGACCCAAAACTTACATCAGATGACGAATACTGAGCTAAAGCAGTACCTCTCAGACCATAGAAATGAGGAGGAAACATTCCGGTCGGCCTTACAGATCTTAATCAGTCGTCGTGCTCCCAATGCTTTGCGGCAGCCCTATCCCTTTGACCTTGCGAATCCCGAAAGTGAGGTGAAAGAGATCTTGGAGGAGAAAATTCATTCAGACAATGCCTAAGCCGGGAATTGTTGGGCATAGAAGCGGGCGTAGCGAGAACTTCCTTCTGCACGAGCCATCAGCTCTGCGTGGGTTCCCGACTCGACGACTCGGCCTTTTTCTAGGACCAAAATCCGGTCAGCCCGGCGCACGGTCGCCAGGCGATGGGCAATGATGAACACGGTGCGGCCTTGCATTAGACGCTCTAGGGCTTCCTGGACTAGAACCTCTGATTCCGAATCCAAAGCCGAGGTAGCCTCATCCAAAATTAAGATCCTTGGATTCAACAGGACTGCCCGGGCGATCGCCAGCCGCTGCCGCTGTCCTCCGGATAAGTTCACCCCGCGCTCCCCCAATCGGGTCGCGTAACCCTGGGGAAACTGGGAGATAAACTGGTGGGCATTGGCGATTTTGGCCGCCTCCCGGACTGCTGCTAAATCAACCTGGGTTTGACCAAAGGCAATATTTTCGGCAATTGTCCCGGAGAACAGGACTGTTTCTTGGGGGACAATGCCAATTTGCTGGCGCAAACTTTTCAGGGTGATATCTTGAATATCCACCCCGTCAATCAGAATTTGGCCAGACTGTAAGTTATAAAAGCGGGGCAATAGATTCACCAGGGTGGTTTTGCCCGCCCCCGACGGCCCCACCAGGGCAATGGCTTCTCCGGGGAGGGCCAACAGGCTCAGATTGTGCAACACCCGTTGATCCGGCTGGTAGGCAAAGGTGACACGATGATATTCCACCCGACCGGCCACTGGCGGTAAAGTCTTGGCGTCGGGCTTCTGGATCACTGTGGGCTTGAGGGCCAACAGCTCGAAAATGCGATCGTTAGACGCCTGACCCTGCTTAAACTCGTTGTAGTTACTGGTGATTTGGTTAATTGGATCAATAATTAAGCCCACCGCTGCCACAAAGCTAATAAATTCGCTCCCGGTTAAATTCCCTTGGGAAATCTGCCAGCCGCCGAGCAAAAACAGCAGCATGACTGCGATCGCCTCTAGGAACCCGACCACCGGATATTGGACTGCCTTGACTTGCTCTGCGGAATACCGAGCTTGACGATTTCGCTCGGCCTCGCGGGCAAACCGCTTGATCTCATACTCTTCGGCCGCAAATGCCTTGATTAAACGGATGCCGCTGAAAACTTCTGTGAGCAAGGCTGCTAAGCTAGACACTTTGTTTTGACTCCGCCGGGAGAGCACCAGCAGCCTCTCCCCAAACCAGCCCACCAGAACCCCAATTAAGGGGGCAACCAGCAGAGTGGCGATCGTCAGCTGCCAGTTGAGGTAGAGCATATAGGCCAAAACTGACACAGCCGTCAAGGTTGAGGGCACAAACTGATGAGCAATCTT
>JBGTDP010000058.1:0-7379 GCA_041748255.1 Thermosynechococcaceae cyanobacterium
CCTCTGATTTCCCCGGCACTGAATAGAACGGTGATCAGCTTAATTTCTAAGCTTTTCTCTAGCCTAAAGGGTTCCAGGTATCTCACCTGAGTTTTTTAGGCCGTGCTGTTGACTGGGTTTCCCCCTCACTTGCTGGCAGTAGACCATGAAGAATTGTTGGTTAAAGTATCCCCTGGCCTCGCTGCGGTTAGCACAGCAGCAAATTTACGCTGCCCTCCCAATCACTGCCTGCCTGAACCTGGTAATTTGCCTCCAGGCGATCGCGGTGGAAGACTTTGAGTACTATGCAGCCTATGAGTCAAACCTGTTTGATCTGGGGGTTAGCTTTTTAACCTTCAAGCCAATTGAATATCTCTGTGAGGTTGCGTTTGAGGCTATGCTCCAGCAGAGATTATCTTTAAAACGGGCATTTTAGCAAGATTGAGGCTTAACCCGGCCAAAACTGCTCATCTAAGACCTGATCTATCGGGAAGGGACAGGAGCTAGAAAAAATTTCTTCGGCCAGCCCAGTTTCACCCATCGCCCGAATCTTAGCAATTTCGTAAGACTCGATTAAAATCTCAGCTGGATAGGGCTGCAAACTGGGATTTTGGTTAATGGTTTTCCAGATTTCTTCTCTTGACTCTCGAATTGAGGCTTTCCAGCTATTAGATTGCTGGTCAGGCTGATACTGCCACTTGAGTAAATGGTGAAGCAGGCGCTTCAGGTAGGACTCGATCCGGCGGGCCTCGCTTTTTCCCATATCCTCGACTTCTTCAGCCAGAGTATCAATATCCAATTGATCAAACCTGCCTTGCCGAATCAACTCGGCCATCGTTTTGGCCCAAAGATGAAAGTCGCGATCGTAAAGGGTTTGCATTGGGGCGCTCACTCTCCGCAACTGTATTGCCACTCCTCTAATTCTAGTTTCATAGTTTCAAAGCCCATGGGTCAACCCAAACCCTCAGGATTTCTGCACAATGGAATAACACTTGTTGTCAAAGGGCAGGGTTTAAATGCGCGTAATCTTAATGACCGGCAAAGGGGGCGTGGGCAAAACCTCTGTTGCCGCCGCCACAGGCTTGCGGTGTGCTGAGCTAGGGTATAAAACCCTGGTCTTGAGTACAGACCCGGCCCACTCTCTGGCAGATAGCTTTGATATGGAGTTGGGCCACGAACCCGTGGCCGTCCACCCGAACCTGTGGGGGACTGAACTCGATGCCTTGATGGAACTAGAAGGCAATTGGGGGGCGGTGAAACGCTACATCACTCAGGTTTTGCAAGCCCGCGGCCTAGAGGGCGTTCAGGCAGAGGAGCTGGCAATCTTGCCCGGCATGGACGAAATTTTTGGTCTGGTGCGGATGAAGCGCCATTACGATGAGGGCGAGTACGATGTGCTAATTATTGACTCGGCTCCCACCGGCACGGCCCTGCGCCTGTTGAGTTTGCCAGAAGTTAGCGGCTGGTACATGCGCCGGTTTTATAAGCCCTTGCAAAAAATGTCAGTGGTCCTGCGTCCCCTGGTAGAGCCCTTGTTTAGGCCGATCGCTGGATTTTCGCTACCAGACCAGGAAGTCATGGAGGCCCCCTACGAGTTCTACGAGCAGATCGAAGCTTTAGAGAAAGTCTTGACCAACAACACCCAGACCTCAGTGCGGCTGGTAACCAACCCGGAAAAGATGGTAATTAAAGAAACCCTCCGGGCTCATGCTTACCTGAGTCTCTACAATGTCGCCACGGATTTAGTGATTGCCAACCGGATTATTCCTGACGCAGTCACCGATCCCTTCTTTGCCCGCTGGAAGGAAAACCAGCAGGAATACCGCCACCAAATCCATGAGAACTTTCGGCCCTTGCCGGTCAAAGAAGTTCCGCTTTATTCCGAGGAGATGTGTGGGCTTGCAGCCCTAGAGCGGCTCAAAGAAACCCTCTACGCCGATGAAGATCCGGCTCAAGTTTATTACAAAGAAACAACCCTGCGGGTGGTGCAAGAGCAAGGGCAGTACAGTCTGGAGCTATACTTGCCCGGCATCCCTAAAAATCAAGTGGAACTGAGTAAAAGTGCCGACGAGTTAAACATTCGGATTGGCAATCACCGCCGGAATTTAGTTCTGCCCCAAGCCCTGGCTGCTCTCCAGCCAACAGGGGCCAAAATGGAGGCAGATTATCTTAAGATTCAGTTTGGTGATCTGCTGCCAGCCGACTCTCCCCCCCGCTAAGTCCCTTGTCACTTAAGCTGCTGCCACACTTGCTTCAGAATCACAAGCACAGCTTGTCGGCGCGTAGCCTGGGTAAATTTGATTGGCTTCTTTTAGCCGCAGTCCTAAGTTTTGCATCAAGAAAACATGGGCACTGGCGGCTTCAGAATTCATTAAAGCAGTCACTAATGTAGTACTTTCTGTGCGGGTGATAGGTCTTTGCCAATAGACTTCTAAAGCTTTTTCAGCTCGGTGGCGACAGAGTGCGGGCACGGCGAACCTCCAAATTGCATATAGACTTTGGTTAAGTATTTTTGCTCATTAAAATTTCACTGCCGTATCAATTTTTACCACTGGAGTAATTATTCAAGTTTTTGGACACTCAAAATTAGGCTTTCTCGGGGCATTTTCCTGAATGCCGCTTAAATACCGGGTAAAATCCGCCTAATTCGGGTAGGGGAGATTTCCCTATAAAAAAATGAGATTTCCGTAAATCGGTCCCAATCCGGGAAATCCTAAAATCAAGTAGATAGAATAGATCAAAGAGATCGACTTCAGCTAAGTTTCTATCATCAATGTGATTGACTTTAGTGGTTGTCTGATATCTTGACAAGATGCCAGTTGGGAATTTTCCCTATGTTAAAATTGGCTTAACCAGCACGCAGCAGGTAGTGGGAATACGCCATGTTTGAACGCTTTACAGAAAAAGCCATCAAAGTGATCATGCTGGCCCAAGAGGAAGCCCGGCGCTTGGGACACAACTTTGTAGGCACGGAGCAGATCCTCCTGGGTCTGATCGGAGAAGGGACCGGCGTCGCTGCCAAAGTCTTGAAATCCATGGGGGTAAATCTCAAAGACGCTCGGATTGAGGTTGAGAAAATTATTGGTCGGGGCTCTGGTTTTGTGGCGGTTGAGATTCCATTCACCCCTCGGGCCAAACGAGTTCTTGAGCTCTCCTTAGAGGAGGCCCGGCAACTCGGGCATAACTATATTGGCACAGAGCACCTACTCTTGGGGCTGATCCGAGAGGGGGAGGGAGTTGCTGCTAGGGTGCTAGAAAATCTTGGGGTTGATCTATCCAAAGTTCGGACCCAGGTGATTCGCATGCTCGGAGAGACCGCCGAAGTTTCTGCTGGCAGTAGTCAAGGACGAACCAAGACGCCTACCTTAGATGAATTTGGCTCTAACCTCACCCAGTTAGCCACTGATGGCAAGCTGGACCCAGTGGTGGGGCGGCAGAAAGAAATTGAGCGGGTGATTCAAATCTTGGGACGGCGGACCAAGAACAATCCCGTCTTAATTGGCGAGCCTGGCGTGGGCAAGACTGCGATCGCCGAAGGCTTAGCCCAGCGTATCGCCCATGATGATATCCCCGATATCTTGGAAGAGAAACGGGTCGTCACCCTAGATATTGGGTTGCTGGTGGCCGGGACCAAGTATCGCGGTGAGTTTGAAGAACGGCTGAAGAAAATTATGGACGAAATCCGCCAGGCGGCTAATGTGATCCTGGTGATTGATGAAGTCCATACTCTGATTGGGGCCGGGGCCGCCGAAGGCGCAATTGATGCCGCCAACATTCTTAAACCAGCCCTTGCTCGGGGTGAGTTGCAGTGTATCGGGGCCACAACCCTGGATGAATACCGCAAGCACATTGAGCGGGATGCTGCCCTAGAACGGCGTTTCCAGCCAGTGATGGTGGGTGAACCCAGTGTTGATGAAACCATTGAGATTCTCTTCGGCTTGCGGGAGCGCTACGAAAAGCATCATAAGCTGAAGATCTCTGATAATGCCTTATACGCAGCCGCCAAGCTCTCCGATCGCTATATCAGCGATCGCTATCTGCCAGACAAAGCAATTGACTTGATGGACGAAGCTGGCTCCCGGGTGCGGTTGATTAACTCCCAGTTGCCCCCAGCGGCCAAGGAGCTAGATAAAGAGCTGCGCCAGGTGCTTAAAGATAAAGATGATGCTGTGCGCTCCCAAGACTTTGACAAGGCTGGGGAACTTCGAGATCGGGAGATGGAAATTAAAGCTGAGATCCGGGCCATCTCTCAGAGCAAGAAAACTGAAGCCGACGGGGAAGAAGACTCCCCCGTGGTGGATGAAGAGGATATTGCCCACATTGTTGCCTCCTGGACCGGGGTGCCCGTAAGTAAGCTTACAGAATCCGAGTCCGAGAAGCTGCTGCACATGGAAGATACGCTTCACCAGCGCTTGATCGGGCAAGATGAAGCCGTAAGAGCGATTTCTCGCGCTATCCGCCGGGCACGGGTGGGGCTAAAAAATCCCAATCGACCGATCGCCAGCTTTATCTTCTCTGGTCCTACCGGGGTCGGTAAGACTGAGCTGACCAAAGCCCTGGCCACCTATTTCTTTGGCTCAGAAGAAGCAATGATCCGGCTGGATATGTCGGAGTATATGGAGCGCCATACCGTTTCTAAGCTGATCGGCTCTCCCCCTGGCTACGTTGGTTACAACGAGGGCGGTCAACTCACAGAAGCAGTGCGACGACGTCCTTACACGGTGATTCTGTTCGATGAAATCGAAAAGGCTCACCCCGATGTCTTTAACATGCTGCTGCAAATCTTGGAGGATGGTCGGCTCACCGATGCCAAGGGTCGCACCGTCGACTTTAAAAACACCCTGCTGATCATGACCTCGAATATTGGCTCTAAAGTAATCGAGAAAGGTGGCGGCGGTCTAGGATTTGAGTTCGGCGGCGATGAAGTTGACTCCCAGTACAACCGCATCCGCTCTCTGGTAAACGAAGAACTTAAGCAGTACTTCCGACCAGAATTTCTCAATCGCTTAGATGAGATTATTGTCTTCCGTCAACTGACGAAAGAAGAAGTCAAGGAAATTGCCGATATCTTGCTAGAGGAAGTCGTTGTCCGGCTAGTAGAGAAAGGCATTATCCTTGAGGTCACAGAGCGGTTTAAGGATCGCTTGGTAGAAGAGGGCTACAACCCTGCCTACGGGGCTCGGCCTTTACGTCGAGCGATTATGCGCCTGCTAGAAGACTCTCTGGCCGAAGAGATCCTAGGCGGCAAAGTCAAGGAAGGTGACACTGCAGTTGTAGATGTCGATGAAGAGGGTCAGGTGAAGATTCTATCTGGAGAGAAGCGGGAACTCCTTCCCCAGGCGGCTGAGTAGACCTGATTAAAATTAGTTATCAAGAGCAACGGTAGGGAATAATCTCTACCGTTTTTTTGTCTTAGATTCTCTCTGAGGTTAGAAAAGTTGCGATTTAAAGGAATTGGCTACCAAAAACCTTGTGATTGCAAACTATGATCAGGGCGGGAGACAATTAAATGCAGTTTAGGAAAGGAATGCAGATTGACCTATGCGAATTTTGTTTGTTGCAGCAGAAGCAGCTCCGATCGCCAAAGTTGGAGGAATGGCGGATGTTGTTGGCTCTTTGCCCCAAACCCTCAAGAATATGGGCATTGATGTCCGCATCTTCATGCCCTACTACGGCTTCCTGCCAGACAAAATGGAAGTTCCCCGAGACCCAATTTGGCATGGCGCGGCCATGTTTGAAAGTTTTGCCGTCTATGAAACGGTATTGCCGGGGACCGACGTGCCGCTTTATTTATTTAGTCATCCAGACTTTGCCTCCCGTTCTATTTATGGCGGGGAAAATGAAGACTGGCGGTTTACTTTGTTTGCCAACGGAGCAGCGGAGTTTTGTTGGAACTACTGGAAACCCGACATTGTCCATTGCCACGACTGGCACACCGGGATGATTCCAGTCTGGATGCATCAGTCTTCTGATATTAGTACTGTCTTCACCATTCATAATCTGGCCTATCAAGGGCCGTGGCGCTGGCGACTAGAGCAGATGACCTGGTGTCCCTGGTATATGGAGGGTCATAACACCCTAGCTGCAGCAGTTCAATTTGCTGATCGGGTCAATACTGTCTCTCCCACCTATGCCAAACAAATCCAAACCAAAGACTATGGTGAAACCCTGGAAGGATTGCTCTCATTTATCAGCGGCAAGCTTGTTGGGATGGTCAACGGGATTGATACCAAGTCCTATAACCCGGCTACTGATAAATCTATTGCTGAGAATTTCACCGCCGATCGGCTAGAGAAGCGAACCAAAAACAAGGTGGCGCTGCAAGAAGAGTTGGGATTGGAAGTCAACTCTGGGGCCTTTTTAGTTGGGATGGTGACCCGGCTGGTTGAGCAAAAAGGTCTAGATCTGGTGATTCAAGTTCTAGATCGGTTTATGTCCTATACCGATGCCCAATTTGTGCTGCTGGGGAATGGCGATCGCTACTATGAGACTCAGATGTGGCAAATTGCCTCACGCTACCCTGGTCGGATGTCAGCTCAGCTGCTCTACAATGATGCTCTTTCTCGGCGGATCTATGCTGGCTCCGATGCCTTTTTAATGCCCAGCCGGTTTGAACCCTGCGGGATTAGCCAGATGTTAGCGATGCGCTATGGCTGTGTACCGATTGTTCGACGAACGGGCGGGTTGGTCGATACGGTTTCTCACCACGATCCAATCAGTCATACTGGCACAGGCTACTGCTTCGATCGCTATGAGCCCCTCGATCTTTATACCTGTATGGTCAGAGCTTGGGAAGGCTTCCGTTACAAGCCAGCCTGGCAAGAACTGCAACAGCGAGGCATGAGCATTGACTTTAGTTGGGATAAGTCAGCCCAGGAGTATCTGAGAATATACAACTCAGTTCTGGGGTTGCCAACGGAGGAACTGCCACTGCCCAATAAAGGCTTAAAAACGCCTGATCAGGAATATGCTGGCAGTATGGGCTACTTTTAAGCTCTGAACCAGGCTGGTAATCGCAGGGTAAATCGGATGGCAGATTTTAATCCCGGCTCAAGATTAAAATCTGGCTGTGGATTAGCTAAATCGCTGCCAGTGAAAGTCAGCCAGAAGAGGATCCACTTTCTGGTGCAAGATTAACTCTTTCAGCAAAGCTGCCGTAACCGGGGCCAAAAGAATTCCGTTGCGATAGTGGCCGGTGGCCAGGGTTAAATTCTGATAAGGGCTAAGGCCAAGGATTGGATTCTCGTCGGGGGTGGCAGGGCGAAACCCCCACCAAAACTCCTGGAGAGGAAAGTCCTGCAAAGGTGGATAAAGGGCGATCGCTGCGGTGAGAAGGGAGTGAATTCCCCCTGGGGTGTTGCCGGTCGTAAATCCTACATCCTCAACCGTGGCCCCAATCA
>JBGTDP010000059.1:0-2714 GCA_041748255.1 Thermosynechococcaceae cyanobacterium
CTTCAATTGGATTCCCCGGTAGCCCAAATTCGGTTAACCGACCCAGAGGGTTTCTTATTCTCCAATCAAGTTTTAAGCGCCCTATGGCAGGAATTGGACTAATAACCCTTCAAGCTTGTCTGGGCAAATCTGGACAAGTGCCAATCAGCAGCGGTTGGCTAACCCTCGAAGCATCCGCCTGGAGACAGCACATTGTTTAGATCAATTCACTGTTTGGATGCTAACCATGAGATTCCCCACCTCCAGCAGGCTAAAAACGAGTCCCGCTGATTAATGCCAAAATTTTCGCCGCTGCCAAATATCCAGGACTAAAATACAAGCTGCCAACCAAACCAATCCGGCTGCATAGCCAGCAATCACATCTGTGGGCCAGTGAACCCCTAAATAAAGCCTGCTGAGGCCAATCAAGCCAATCAGCAAGGCGGTCAAAGTCAAAATCAAACCACTGCGGTCTTTAAAGCGAGATGCCAGCAGGTAGCCAATCAAGCCGTAGATCACCAGTGAAACCATGGCGTGACCACTGGGAAAGCTGTAGTAGCGTACGTCCACCGAGCGCTCCCAGAGGGCGGGCCGGGCTCGGGCAAAAACATCCTTGAGAACAATATTTAAACCGGCTGCCCCCAGGGCGGCGATCGCAAACACAGCTCCTTGAATCCATTGCCGACGCAGCGCCAAAATCACGCTCAAGACTAAGGTCACAATCACTAGAAAAGTTGGCTCCCCTAAAGAAGTCACCCCAATCATGATTTGATCCAGCAAGGGGGTCTGTTGCTGGCGCAGAAACAGCAAAATCACCGTATCAAAGCTTCTGGTTTCTTTTTCTAGAACTTCATCCGCAATTTCTGCAAATCCCCAGAGGCCAAACCCGGCAATTACCAAGCCAATCCCCTCGATCGTTGAGAGCAGGGGAATAAGTTTCGCCCCCCCAAAGCCTCGCCAGACGCGGAGAATTGAGTGGCTAAGCCAGCGAATCCAACGAAAAATCATCAGTTGTCAGGGAAAAGGGAGCAGCGATCCCTGGCTAATCAATCAGTGAGATTGTAGCAGGCGTTCCCCCCTCCCTAACTCGAAAACCTGCAAATCAGGCAAAATTAGCCCAGGCTTGCCTGACCACCTCACTCAGCCATCGGCGCATTGAGCGATCTAGCAAGCAATCCTCAGCCAGCACTTGAGTCGTTAGTTCATCTAAAGTTTGACCCTGGGCCCGGGCAATATTCACAACCCCGGCGATCGCAGCGGCAATTAATTCTTCATCCACTGGGTTTTGCTGCAGGGCCACAATTTCTTGGGGGCTAGCAGGGATAGGATAGTTCATGACTGGTTTATTAAATATGAGAGAGTTGTAAAGTTTTTTAAGGTAAGTATTCGGCAGTTTAACGCATTTTTAGAAATTGTCAATCTTCTTTTCCCGAGAATGAAACAAAATGCAAGAAGTTTGTTATTTAGAAGTTCCCATCCCGGAAATCGAGGCTGTTAAAACCTGGTTAAAATCAGATTTTGCCCCCGCTTCAGGTCAAAAGGTGCTTACCCCGGATGGAGTGCGGCTGCAGTTCCCTGCAGGGGAGTTATCGATTTTTGTCTGGCCAGTGCAGCGGACAACTTACCTGAAAGTGTTTCGCTGGGGAGAGCAGCCAGTGCCTAAAGAGCGGCAACTGCTCCGACACCTAGGGCAAGAGTTGAGAGCTGCCTTTCCTCACCAATATCCAGAACCCCCGGAGGTTGAGCTTGAAAAGCAATCCATTTTTGCCGCCTTAGCCTCGGACTATCCCCTCACGGTTCAACACTTTCAAAATTTTCCCAACGGTGAGGCTGACTTGCAACGGGTTTACTGGTGGGAACGGCGCTGGCGGGAGAGCGTCCGTGATCCGAAAGCACCTCAGCAGGTAATTGTCTCAGGACCGCCAGATCAGCAGCCAGAGCAAAAAAATCCCCGCTATGACCTAATTTATTTAGGCGGCGCCCTGGGGGTCATTCATGCGGCGGTCATGGCTCGTCTAGGCTATCAAGTTTTATTGATTGAGCGGCTTCCCTTTGGGCGGATGAACCGGGAGTGGAATATTTCTCGGAATGAGTTTCAAAGCCTGATTGATTTAGGGCTTTTCTCTGCCGCTGAATTTGAAAGCGTGATTGCCCGAGAGTATCAAGATGGCTTCAATAAGTTTTTTGATGCTAACAACCCACCTCAGGCCAAAGCCCCGGTGCTGCATACCCCCACGGTGCTGAATATTGCCCTCGACTCTAGCAAGTTGCTACACCTATGTGGCCAGAAACTCAAACAGGCTGGCGGAGAAATCTGGGATCAGACGGAGTTTCTTAAAGCTGAAGTCAGCGCTAACCAGGTGCGGGTACAGACAACTCATCTGCCCTCAGGGGATGAACAGTCGGTCACAGGGCGACTGCTCGTGGATGCCATGGGTAGCGCCTCGCCCGTGGCCTGGCAGCTCAACGGTGGACGTGCCTTTGAGAGTGTCTGCCCCACGGTCGGCGCAGTCCTATCTGGGATTGATCCTGCAGTTTGGGAGCCGACCTATGGGGATGTGCTCAAGAGTCATGGCGATATCTCCCGGGGGCGGCAGTTGATTTGGGAGTTGTTCCCAGGGGAGGGCGATGAACTGGCCATTTATTTATTTCACTACCATCAAGTCCATCCTCAGAACCCCGGTTCTTTGCTGGAAATGTATGAAGACTTCTTCACGATTTTGCCGGAGTACCGC
>JBGTDP010000060.1:0-3276 GCA_041748255.1 Thermosynechococcaceae cyanobacterium
CCAAGCTGTTGAGATCTTTTGCGCCTCAGCAGCTTTTGCTGTTAGAGGATGATTTGATCTGATTGAGATCGGAGCGTCTCACTTTTGCAAAGCTAGTTAATGCCATTCCGGAGGCGTAGACTTCCCGAAAGAAGTGAAACGGCCACAAATTGTGGCCGTAGGAGATAGAATCTTGCCCGCTGCTACACAGAGATGCTATAGCCCTTTGGGCATGGCTACGCTAGCGAAAAGTTACTCCTCCGGAGTCGCTACGCGAGCAGCATGACAGTGGAAGGTAAATTTGCAGCTTTGGGATGCTCCCTTTGTCATCATTAGATTAGCGAAGTGAAGCATTCACAGTGTCTGTCCCTAAGACTAAGAAATCTTGATTTCATGCTGCTACAATTCCTTGAGATCCAAATTCGTAAACCAAGCGAAAGTATTGCCTTGAAAGCTTCTCAAACAGCAAAGACGGGGGAGTTGGGAGCGAACGCGCTCCAGGTGGTTTGAGAAAATAACCTTGAGACGCTTCCAGCAGGTTGTAGAGTCAACCCAAGTTTTTAGTGAGAATCATTTGCAAATGGATAATCTTACTGTAGTGTATTGAAAAGGTGCTTTTTGCAGCTAAATTCCTCTGATGCTAGCTCTGGGGCCAACTCAGGGCAAGTGTATCGAGGATTACCAAGCTTTCATCGAGCAACTGCAGATTGGCAAGCTTATTGAACTTTCTAAAATTACTTGAGAATCTTATCTGATCTAATGAGTCATTCTATGTCTACTTCTCTGGTCGAACAGGTTGTGACAATTCCCCAAGGCGATCGCTGGCGAGTCTACCATCGTCTGCAGGAGTTATTGGTTCCCTGCCGGTGTTCAGCGGATGGCTATTTGTGGGTTGAGATTAATACCTGTGCCGCAGCGATTCAAGTTCGTAGTGTTGTGCAGCAATTCGTTGCCTCTCGCCAGGAGTTAATAGATTGGTTAGAGCGATCTTGGCAGACTTAAGGTCTAGGATGCTGGCTAGCGCTATAGGGGGCGGTAAACCCGGTAGTTAATCTCAGGAAAGATATTATCGATCGCTTCTACCTTTTCTAGCCATCCAGAGTCAACTTTGCTTTGCTGGAGATCCTCGTAGAGCTTGTGCAGGCGCATTAGATGGGAACGGGTCCGGCGCACAGCATAGGGCACCATTGTTCCGGTTCGCATAATAAAGGCCCAGTCAGAAGATTGTGCCAGCAGTAACTCTCGGGCTGCCTGATTTAAGGCCCGCCACTGCAGCTCATCCTCAGGCTCTCGCCGCGCCAGTTCAATCATTCGTTCTGCTGCTTTGTGCAGATGCGGATAAATCCAAGCATTGGTCCCGTTTAGCCAATATTCATGAAACCCCTTGAAGCCCCAGCTTGACTGGGAAGGACGGCAAACCTGTTGGGTGGGCTGGGAACGCAGATAATCTGCCAGATGGGTCATCTCATAGGTGTTTTGGTCATGCCAAGACTTGCGGAATAAATAGTCAATAAACCAGGGACCTTCATACCACCAATGGCCAAATAGTTCCGCATCGTAAGGAGACACAACAATTGGGGGACGGTGCATGATCCCGTGCAAATGCTCAATCTGTTGTTGGCGATTATGCATAAAGTTACTGGCATGTTCAGCAGCCTTTTCTCTTGCCCAGTAAGGATCGTAAAGCGCCTTGTCGCTTAACCCCAGCCCGCGACCAGTAATCTTGTGATACTTGATGCCAATATTTTTTCGCTGGCCGTTGGGCATGATGTAAGGCTTGATATATTCATAATCTGCCTCCCAGCCCAGATCTTTATAAAATTCTCGATATTCTGAGGCCCCTGGGTAGCCGACTTCTGAAGACCAAACCTGTTGAGAAGACTCATGATCGCGGCCAAAGGCGGCCACACCTGGTTCTGTGAAAATAGGGGCATAGGTGCCAAAGCGGGGGCGAGGGCGGGCATAAAGTAGGCCATGACCATCGGTGAGGAAGTAGCGCAGGCCAGCATCGGCCAGCATTCTTTCTAGACCTTCGTAGTAGGCACATTCTGGTAGCCAGATGCCTTTGGGGGGGCGACCAAAGTTTTGTTCATAATGTTCGACGGCAACCTGAATCTGGGCCCAAACCGCTTGGGGATACATTTTCATTAAGGGCAGGTAGCCGTGGGTTGCCCCGCAGGTAATAATTTCTAGATTATTGCTATCCAGAAATTGCTTAAACCCGGCGATTAAGTCGCGATCGTAGTGCTCCCAAAGCTGGCGAACGTTGCCAAATTCCTTGACATAGTGTTCGGCCAGATAGCGAAGATGACCGTTGTAGGCGTTTCGTTCGACTTCAAGCTTGGTTAATTTTTCTAGCTGCGCTAAATGCGCATCGTATCGATCTTGCAACAACGGGTCTCGGAGCATTGACACCAGCGGGGGTGTCATACTCATGGTGACCTTGAAATCAATCCCATCCTGCTTTAAGCCCTCAAAAACCTGTAGTAGCGGGATGTATGTCTCTGAAATTGCCTCAAATAGCCATTCTTCTTCTAAAACGTAGTCGCTCCCAGGATGCCTGACAAAAGGAAGATGGGCATGCAGGACCAGGGCAAGATAACCAGTAGACATATCTGTTGATCAGTGAAGGATGTGATGAAACTCAGTTAGCAATGACTTCGAGACTATCTTAAGACCAAAGCAATCTTAACAGTACAGGGATGAGTACCGATTAATGTTGGTATCCCTAAGTTTTATCCCCCAGACCAAGCTATGTTTCTCAGCCCGGTTGCGGTGATTGACTAGACTGACCAGGCTCTGCTCAACTAGGATCCACCAATAAAAAATCACTCCTGAAAGACCCTGAAGGGCAACGTTGCAAGAGTGATCTACGTTTGAATAAGATAAATAATTTTAGAAGGAAGTAGGCTTAAGAAACAACTTGCTTGTATTCTGCTTCTAGAGCCTGAACTAAGGCTTGATCGCCCTGTTGACGAGCAACTTTAAGGCGATGCTCTACAGAGCGGCGCATATTTGCCCGATGGGTTTCAGCAAATCTTGTTAATAAGGTCTGACGTCTTTTATTCATATTTGTTCACTGTAAACAGTAATTAGCTTTTAATAGGTGTATAGCACTGCTTTTAAGATAGCACCGATTGAGCAGCGTCAAGGCAGAATGCCTGAATTTCTAAGCTTGATTTAAGCTGAAGGTCGGCTGGAATTAGCTTCTAGGCTTTGATTGAATTGTGGGCAGGGAGCCTGAGGAGCATCAAGCCTATCGCCGTCGGAATGCGCCCCCAAGCCCAAGGAATCAAA
>JBGTDP010000061.1:0-4890 GCA_041748255.1 Thermosynechococcaceae cyanobacterium
ATTGGGCCTGCTCGGGTGCATAGGAGTGGGCAAACTCAGGGGTGGAATGAAACACCATTACAGGCATGGGAGATTGAGGACGCTTGCTGGAGTCAACTGCACTCCAAGCCAGAATCGAAGTGTCCTGCCAACGCAAGCCAAAGGGCATTGCCGCCAAATTACTCTGGGGATCATACCCGGCCATAACCGCCAGACAGGGTTGAAATCTCACCTGTTGGGCCGCCAAGTAATCAAGGTCCTCAGCCAGAGAACCCAGCAAGGCTAGGCTCTGCTGGGGTGGCGGGGTCAGAAGTACTGCCGCAGCCCTGAAATGACCTGATTCTGTGATCACTTGCCAACGGTTATCCGCCGTTAAGGTTAAGCCACTCACCTTGGTCTGCCGCTGAATCGTCAGACCCTGGGCCATTTTCTTCGCCAGCGTATTCATCCCCTGGGGGCAACAATAGCGGGGGTAGGTGTGATCTGGATCGGCAGGAAGAATTCCCTCTAAAGTCAAGGTTGGAATCGCCTCTAGCCAAGGGGTAACCGTTCCTTGGGCAATCAGGGGCTTGAGCAGTTCCTCAAAGGCAGGGCTGCGGCAGGTAAAATACTGGGCACCATGATCGACCCGGACTTCACCATAGGCCGTTTGGACGCGCCGGGTTGCCAGTCGTCCGCCCAGACCACGGGATTTTTCTAGGACACAAACACTCAAGCCCGCCTGGGCAAGGACTTGGGCTGCCGATAGGCCAGCAATGCCTGCTCCAACAACTACAACGTCATACATAATCTCAGCCTTTTGGGCATTTTGGTCTATCCTGCCAATACCAAGGGCGCATAACCCGATAGATTCAAAGTATCCAAACGTCCAGTTATTCTCCCCTTCGCTGTAGACAAGCTTCGAGGCTATCGTCAAGCCAGCGGGTCATCCTATCGAATAAGTTAAAGTACCGAGCCAGTAACAGTTGTACAATAAATCCGTTGTACAACTACATTGGGCCTTGATTGAGCGTTATACCTTGCCTGAGATGGGCGACCTGTGGACCGAAACTCACAAGTTGAAAACCTGGTTGCAGGTGGAAATTGCCGTTTGTGAGGCCCAGGCGGAACTAGGCCAAATTCCCCCAGCAGCTCTAGAAACCATCAAGGCCAAGGCTAACTTTGATCCTGAGCGGGTACTAGAAATTGAGGCGGAGGTCCGCCACGATGTGATTGCCTTTTTAACCAATGTTAATGAGTACGTGGGGGATGCTGGCCGCTATATTCACCTCGGGCTTACCAGCTCGGATGTTTTGGATACTGCCCTGGCCCTGCAGTTGGTTGCCAGCTTAGACATCTTGCTTAACTGGCTAGAGAATCTCAGTCAAGCCCTTCGCTACCAGGCCCAGGAGCACCGGGATACGGTCATGGTCGGACGCTCCCATGGAATTCATGCTGAGCCCATTACCTTTGGGTTTAAGCTAGCCGGATGGCTGGCGGAGGTGCTGCGCCACCGCGATCGCTTGGTGCGCCTGCAACGTGACATTGCCGTGGGCAAGATCTCTGGGGCCGTGGGGACCTATGCCAACATTGACCCCAGGGTAGAAGCGATCGCCTGCCAAAACTTAGGGCTGCAGCCAGACACTGCCTCCACTCAGGTTATTTCCCGCGATCGCCACGCTGACTATGTGCAAACCCTGGCCCTGGTTGCCGCTTCGATTGAGCGGTTTGCGGTTGAAATTCGCAACCTCCAGCGCACTGATGTTTTAGAAGTTGAAGAGTTTTTTGCCAAGGGTCAAAAGGGCTCCTCGGCGATGCCCCATAAGCGCAACCCGATCCGCTCGGAACGACTAACCGGAATGGCCCGGATTGTTCGGGGTCATGCCGTTGCTGCTTTGGAGAATGTTGCCTTATGGCACGAGCGGGATATTTCCCACAGCTCTGTGGAACGGGTAATCCTGCCGGATGCAGCGATTGTCACCCACTTTATGCTGGTGGAGATCACCGATCTGGTGAAACATCTCCAAGTCTATCCGGAGAATATGCAGCGAAATATGAATCTCTACGGCGGGGTGATCTTCAGCCAGCGGGTGCTGCTGGCCCTAGTGGCCAAGGGGATGAATCGGGAAGCAGCCTACGCCTTAGTCCAGACCTCTGCCCACCAGGCTTGGAACACTAAAGAAGGTAACTTCCGAGCAGCGATCACCCAAGACCCCCAGGTAAAAGAGCAGCTTTCCACAGCGGAAATTTCGGCCTGCTTTGACCCCCAGCACCACCTCAACCAGTTAGATCAAATCTATCAGCGTCTAGGGATCTAAACTGCTTAATCAGAATAGATTGGTTTCAAGGACTAACACGCGTCTGCTGAAGCCACTTGATTTTATCTCGCAGGTAAATTTACTAATTCAACTAAATCCTCAAAGTACCGGCGATGCGTGCGCCGTAATGCTTCTTCTGTAGATGCCTCTAAAAGAACAACCTCACGCTCTTTTCCCTGCCGATTCAGCTCAAGCTCCATTTCAAGTCGTGAATCTTCGGCACGTTGCCGCTCTGGACTATCAAATGTTTTAAGGGTGTCTACCCGTCCCTGATTACGATCGTACTCAATCAAAAAGAGCATCTTTCTATCCTTCTGTTTCTTCTAAACGCTTGATGATGTTACTAAAATACACATACATTTTTTGTCTAAGTGAGCTTAGATCACTCTGAATTTCAGCTATTTGCTGCTGCTTCTCGTCTATAAGCTGGTCTGCTGATATCAAGCTCTCATACACGCCCGCCAGTTCAGTCTCGTATGATTCCTCTCGGGCAATTGCAATAGATGCAGTATGTAAAACCATGAGTGCCTCTTGAGGGTCTTTATCACTACCGCCGTACTTAATTGCTGGGTCCACCACATCCGAGAACTTTTCTGAAAGTTCAGCCCAGAGATGCTGCAGCATAGTTCTAACCTGTATCTTGATCAATTTGCCGTAGCACTTTACAATTACATGGACAGCCCGGTATCCATAACTAGGGTGTTGGCGGCGGTCAACAATAGTGATGTCTTCAAAAAGATTACTCAGGGATTGAGTAACTGAGTCTTGAGTGACGATATCCAGCACAACTAATCTGCAACCTGCAATATCTTGAATTTGGGTTAATCTAATTGTATCTCTACGCAACTTTTCAGATATAGACGTAGTTGATTTTGCAGGTCTTCCAGTTGGCTCAAGCTCTAATTCCTGTTGAATGGTGACAATGACAACCTCATATGCTTTTGTAAATGAGCGCCGATAGGTATCCAGAAGTCGCAAATCCGCTTCACTGATGTTACCTTTCTTTAAGCGATCGCCCAGACGGTCGCTTTGAGTCTTAGATACTTTGGTTGTCATAAGAAGGATATCTTCAGCACCGTAACATCACAGACTGTCGAGGACCACTATTCAAATCCGGGTTAATTCACTGCTTTAGGTCATAGAGAATTCATTTTGGGCTACTGTGCCTTGCCAAACAGCCTCATTGACCGGCGAACAAAGCCAGCAAGCAGCAGCCCAAAAACCAGCAAAAGCAGCCCAAAAAACACCGGAATCCAAGCATCTAGCCAAGAGGGGGCATAACCTGAATTTAATTTTTCGTAGGCATAGGCCATATTCAGGCAATAGATCCCGGACACCACACCATACATCCACCAGTACTTGCTGGAACGCACCGTTGTTAGGGATAACAGCACAACAGCCGGCAGCAAATGCCGTTCGTGGGCACGGGTGACAAATAAAAATAGGGCAAACAAAATTAAGGTGGCCGCATCCAACACTCGATTCAGGACTGCTGCTTGGGGTTTTGCCAGCAGGCACGGAGCCAACCTACGCTTCCAGCAGGGTTTATTGAACTGCCACTGGCGCAGTTCAGGCAGAAACAAACAACCGAGAATCAAGCCATAGTAACTGCCAAATAACAGGGTGCCCCAGTTTTGGTAGGTCAGGCCCCCAAATAACAACTGGTCATTTTGCTTCATCACCACTGCCCCCCAAAAGTTGAAGGCATTCACAGAGGTGAGGCTGTACTGGTTATATGTGTCTGTAAACTGCTTTAAGAGAAACAGTAAAGGCTGAGTCAGAAAATTAGCAACGGTGACCTCAGACCAGATAAAAGGCAAGATTAACCCAATGCAGGTTAAGCCTAGGGCTAGAACTAGCTTCATTCCAGAGAGCAGCTGCTTGAGCGCAGATTTTTGTCTGAGCAGACGAACCAGAAAAAAAACCAGGATTGGGAGCAGGGTAATGCTTTGGGGTTTGATCATAAATGAGAGGGCCGCCAAAACCCCGGACAAGATAAAGCGCTCCCCAGCCCCTAATAAGACCGCTAGCAAAATTAGTAGCCCATGCACAGAATCTATCTGCCCCCAAAAAGTTGAGTTTGCCAGGGACGCCGGATTAAAAAAGTAGGCCAGGGATGCCAGCTTTGCTTTTTTAGCCTGGGTGACTTGAGATAGCACCCCATAAATGGTCAGGGCAATTCCTAGATCTGCTAGATTGGCCGGCAGCTTAAACAAAATTTTCTCTGGTAGCCAAGGAAAATTTATGTGAACCCAATTGAGTCCCCGCAGGATGTAGAGGTATCCAGGCAGATAGTCACACCAGGTATTTTGATAAAATTCAGAAAATCCAACTTCCGTCAGGGTATTTGCCCAGGATCGCCAGGTGTCAAAATCAATTTGATAGGTGCCATAAAACGACAAAAACAGTCTCAGGATCAATCCCCCCACGAGCAGCTTTGACCAAGCCTGGCTCAGATCAGGTGCTAAAAGCCGTTGTGAGATTGTCATAGGTTGCTAAATCTTGATTCTGAGCGGATTACAGCCAAAGTCTGTAAAATGATTCAGGGTATTTTACCTTAATTTTTTTCAGCGTGGACTAATGTTTAGAGCATTCAGCTGATCATGATCCTGAC
>JBGTDP010000062.1:0-6439 GCA_041748255.1 Thermosynechococcaceae cyanobacterium
TGCCCAGCCTGATTAAGGCCCTGATCTCGAACCTAGTATTTGTACTTATTTGTACTATTTTATACTATAGTTAAGATACGCTAAAAAGAAACGATAGCCGCTGCTAGAGCCTTAGTGATCTCAAGCCATCACAACAATGAGTAAACAGCTCGCAGCAGCATCTACTATCGAATCATTCTTTTAGACAGTGTTGGTTAGATCGAATTGAGAGGCAAATAACGGCGTGGGTCAGCATCCCCTTACCCAGCTAAGACGGTACAACTCAGACGCGATCGCTCGATATTATCGCCGCCGTCCCTGGCAAATTCTTTGGCGAGCCTTACAAATTTTACGGGGGTTTAGTTGGTTCTTTTTATGCCTGAAATGGGACGACTGGACAAACCAGACAGAATCCCGCACAACCCTGCGAGCCTCCCAGTTACGGTTATTGCTAACTCGCTTAGGCCCGACCTTCATTAAAATTGGTCAGGCGCTCTCAACCCGTCCCGACTTAATTCGTAAAGACTTTTTAGCAGAATTAATGCTGCTGCAAGATCAGTTGCCCGCCTTTTCTACCCCGCTGGCCTTTGCGATTATCCAATCTGAGTTGGGCCACTCGGTGGAGAAAAGCTATGCGGAAATTTCGCCGCAGCCAGTTGCTGCTGCCAGTTTGGGTCAAGTCTACCAAGCTCGATTGTTTAGTGGCGAAGAAGTTGCCGTCAAAGTCCAACGGCCCAACCTGGTGCCAACCTTAACCCTGGACTTGTGCCTGATTCGCTGGCTTTCTGCCTGGCTAGGTCCCTGGTTCCCATTAAATCTTGGTCATGACCTGACGTTGATTGTTGATGAGTTTGGCACGAAGCTGTTTGAAGAGATTGATTACTTAAATGAGGGCGAAAACGCCGAGACCTTTGCTCATAACTTCCGCGATGACCCCCATGTCAAGGTTCCGGCAATTTACTGGCAATACAGCAGCAGGCGAGTTTTAACTTTAGAGTGGATCGACGGGTTCAAGTTGACCGGGACCCAGTGCATTATTGATGCCAAGGTTGCCACTGACGATCTAATCCGGACGGGCGTGACGGCGGGCCTGCGGCAGTTGCTAGAGTTTGGCTTCTTTCATGCTGATCCCCATCCAGGGAATTTATTTGCCCTGGCCGATGGCAGCATTGCCTACATTGACTTTGGGATGATGGATCAGCTAGATCAGCTCACCAAAGAAACTCTGGTCGATGCCGTAGTACATTTAATCAACCAGGATTACGAACATCTAGCTCAGGACTTTGTCACCTTAGGGTTTCTTGCCCCTGGTACGGATATTCGTCCGATTATCCCGGCCCTAGAAACCGTCTTGAGTGATATTACCGGTGCCAGTGTTGCCGACTTTAACTTTAAGACGATTACTGATCGCTTCTCAGAGTTGATGTATGAGTATCCTTTCCGGGTACCAGCAAAATTTGCCCTGATTATTCGCTCCCTGGTGACTCAAGAAGGGGTGGCCCTCTGCTTAAATCCAAACTTTAAAATTGTTGAGGTGAGTTTGCCCTACGTGGCTCGACGGCTGCTGACCGGGGAATCCCCGGAGTTTCGCCGACGCTTGATTGAGGTGCTATTTAAGAATGGCAAGTTCCAATGGCAGCGGCTAGAAAACTTAATTGCGATCGCCCGCTTAGACCAAAACTTTGACTTGATGCCCACCGCCCAACTTGGGTTACAGTATCTTCTCTCTGAAGAAGGTCGATTTCTACGTCGACAACTGATCCTAGCCTTGACTGAGGATGACCGGCTGCACACAGAAGAAGTGCAGCGACTGTGGAACTTGATCAAAGATGAGCTCAAACCCTCCAAGCTTCTCGATGTGGCCTGGGAAGCCCTCAGAGATTTTTCTGAAGAGACGACGGCGGTGCCGGCCTTATCAGCGCTAACCGCTCGGCAAAAGTAGCTTCAACGAATCGGGCCAGGCTCGGACTTTAAACTTGGCTGAATATTGATAAGATTGAGCCCAGCCGCCCTCAATTTCAAGGAGCTAACCTGTGTCTGATTTTTCTGAACCTCCCTACTTTCTCCTCGCCGCAGGGCTCCTGGTCAGTCTTGCCTCCGGCGTTGCCTTTGATGTAACCCTTAGGCAGTCGGTACGGGAGTGGTCTCAGACTCGTTCTACCCGCATTTTAAGTCAACTCCAAGGTTGGCAGCTATTTGTGCCATTTTTGGGAATTTCAGGGGGAGTGTGTCTTTTTCTAGCTGCGGGGCTCTCAATCTTTGGGTTTCCGGACTGGCTCAGCTATATCACCTCAAGTGTTCTCACAGCCGGAACCAGCGCCCTGATTTGGTCTCAACTCGGAAAATTACTGATCTTACTAGAGCGCGGCGGCTCTCAAGCCTTAGACCTAGATACCTTAGAAGCAAAAGAATAGCGATGGAACTGTTAGAAAGCAGAATGCATCTGTAATTCCTTCAGTTGGAGCTAAAGCTGTCGGGGAGTTAGTATCAGGTGAGGTAATCTCTTACTTGCATAAATCCAATGTCGCCGAAGCGACCTAAGGCAGATCGAGGGGAAATAGATAGCTCCGCCCAGCCAAACCGACCAGCTGAGTCTAGCCAGTCTCAGCAGGATCGCTTCTTGGGGCGGGTTAAGCAGTATGCTCACTCCTCCTGGCAGAGCCTTTGCAATACTTGCAACTTTCTAAAGTTTTTGGATGAAGATGAACCAGAGCGGTGGTAGTAACTGCGATCCCCCCAGCAGAGAATCGTCCCTAGGGGCATGACAGCAACAATGATTACTCTGTAAAATTAAAGCGTATTAACTCGCGGTTAAGCTCTGTAAGTTGAGGTGACATGATGCTATCCCCCCAGGAGATTATTGGACAAAAAGTCTGGGTGACAGCGCCCCCAGATCCACATTACCCAGATCTACAACCCGCTAAAATCAAAGCTGAACTAACTCAGCCAACCTCTCCCCCTTGGTTTTTTGCCCTTTATATTGATCCCCCCCGGTCTATTGCCACTGCAGGTCAATGGATCAGTCTTTACGAAGCCCAGCTTGCGGTCCTTCAAGACCCAGTGCTGGAGTTGGAAGCAGAGTACGAAGATGAGTTAAATTTTTCTTAAAAATATTATTGACACTTAATTCGGTTGGGTAGAGAACCACTTAGTAATTTGTCGGCTTAAGCCACTCAAGAGTGCCCCTGCCATTAACAGCCCCAAAGCAGGCGTGAACACAGGTTCCCAAAGCTGATACCAAATATCTAGTCCCAAGGGCACCCCTGCTGCTCGGCCCCCTAAGGCCACTAATAACCATAAAAAGCTTAATAAAACCAGAAACGTATCCACGACCAAAGCAAAGTTGAGCCAATTAATCAGCTTATCTTTCATACATAAACCCAGCGAATATAGGCAAAAAGCTGATCCTTAAACCCAGGTCAGCTTTCTAGCATTAGTTTACCTTGCGTCCCTTCCGTTTAAACTTAGACCCGATTAAGTTCAGGGTTAGACAAGTCCTGACGCAACTGGCTAACAACTTGATCTAAGCCAACAGAATGAGAAGCCTTTAACAGCAGGCAATCTCCTGGCTGCACTAATGTTTGCAGACAGGTCATCAGTTCAGCAACGGTGGCAAACTGTTTCAGGCCCGGATGCGATACGGATGTGCCGGAAGGAGTTACTGAGTCAGACGCTTGCGCCTGACTCCAACCCTGGGCGATCGCGTCTGTGTCTAAATCTGTCCCCAAGACTAACACGACATCCAGGTTTAGCTGAGCAGCCAAGACCCCAATCTGCTGATGACACGCCTGGGAATGATCGCCGAGCTCCTTCATTGCTCCCACCACAGCAATATGTCGCTTGGCAGGGGTTTGCACCAAAAGCTTAAGAGCGGCGGCCATAGATTCTGGTCCAGCATTATAGGTTTGATCCAAAATTACAATCTCTCCCGGCAACTCAAAGCGCTGAGCCCGACCCTTGGGCAAATCTAAGCTTAAACCGGCAGCTAAAATGCTCCAGTCGAGGTGCAGGGCTTTGGCAACCGCCAGGGCACCGAGATAGTTGAGGGCATTGTGAGCCCCTGGCAGGGGCAGGGATAGTTGTACTCCCTCCACCAGCAAAGTCTGATCATTGTGTTGCCCCCGCAAGTTTCCTTGATTAAGGCCGTAGGTGATGGTTTGACCCTGCCAAACCTTGGTAGCCGTTTCTAGCAGGAGCGGATTGTCACCATTGAGGATCGCCACGCTGGTCTTGGGCATTTGGGCCAAAAGCTCGCACTTGGCCTGGGCGATCGCTTCCCGGGAGCCCAAGCGACCAATATGAGCAGTGCCAACATTGGTAATCAGGGCAATCTGAGGCTGGGCGATCTGAGCCAGGCAGCCAATTTCCCCTGGCCCCCGCATCCCCATCTCAATCACCCCATAGTCATGTTCTGGACCCAGCTCCAGGAGGGTCTTGGGCACCCCAATCTCGTTGTTGTAGTTGGCCTCGGTTTTGAGAACGCTGCCATAGCGACCTAAGACAGCAGCGATCAACTCTTTTGTAGTGGTTTTACCTACCGACCCGGTGACGGCAATGATTGGAATGGCAAATTGAGTCCGCCACCAACGGGCGATCGCTTGGTAGGCAGCCAGGGTATCGGCGACTTGCAGTTGCGGCCCTGTCTCTGGCGAACCTACTTCCGTAATTGCCGCGATCGCACCTTTTTCCGAGGCAGCAGCGACAAACTGATGACCATCAAAATTTTCTCCCCGTAGGGCCAGATATAGGTCTCCAGGCTTGAGAGTCCGGGTATCAGTTGAAATTCCGGTGGCCTCTGTCCCCAGCACAGCTTCAGACAGATTTACAGGGGCTGCAGCTAAGATTTGCTGCAACTGAGTCAAAGTTGCATGAAACGCCATAGCAAGAACTGTCGTCCTTCAAGATTTAGCCTGTAATGTATCACCCTCTGCCAGAGAAATACGCTTTTTTAGCCTTGATGGTGCGGGTGATGACTTCATTAACGTAAAAACTCAGCAGTCAGGTGTTAATGATCCACTGATGATCCGATGTTCTACAGACGGGCTGTTCCTGCCAATGCGTTTATTCTCCAACTGAACGGCTAATTTGCTCAAAATCAATTCTCAGCAAAAATTAGCGTTTCCCTCAGGGAAAATTCATTTGTGCTTAGCAAACTTCTCTTAGTGTTTAAGGTGTATTTGCTCAAGAAGGCCAAAACATGAAAACGCAAATATTAGGACGTCGGCGGCTACTTTGGTATCTGGGTTTAGGAACTCTGGGGGCAGGGGGAGCAATTTTTGGTGGCAGGCTTCTCAACGCCCAGCGGCTGCAACCAGCCAATCAACCTACTCCTGCCAAGCCGGATCTACTAGCTACTGCTCCTGTCCTGCCAGTTCGTCAACCTTTGCCTGCCTTCGAGGGAATTAGTCAGTGGCTGAATTCTGCACCGTTAACCCTCACTGATCTCAAAGGCAAGGTGGTTTTGGTGCAATTTTGGACCTTTGCTTGTATCAACTGCCAGCGGACATTGCCGGACCTTGTCCGTTGGCATCAGCAGTATGAAGCTCAGGGCTTGCAGGTGATCGGGGTACATACCCCTGAGTTTGCCTTTGAGCGAGATATCGAAAATGTCAAAAGCGCCTTGCAGCAAGAAGGCATTACCTATCCTGTGCCCATTGATGGCGACTATAAAACTTGGCGGGCCTACAACAACAATGCCTGGCCCCATTTATATTTAGCAGACCGCAATGGCATCCTCCGCTATGATCACACCGGCGAAGGAGCCTACAGCGAAACCGAGCAAGCGATTAAAATCCTGTTGGGGTAAGCCAATGGCAGTTTCAACTCCCTCAGCAGGCTTAGCCCTAGCAGCAGGCTTATTAGTTGTCCTATCGCCCTGCGTTTTACCGATTCTTCCCATCCTCGTTGGTCGCTCACTCCGTTCCCACCGATACGGTCCTCTGGTCCTGGTTCTGGGATTAGTGGCTGGATTTGCAGCGATAGGAAGTTTGTTGGGAATCACGGCCAGCTGGTTTTCGAGTCTGATCAGTCAGTTTCGCCTGGGAGCAATTGTTCTGTTGCTAATCCTGGGAATTTTGGCGATTTTTCCGGCCTGGAGCTATCGTCTTTTAAGTCCCTTGCCAATCAGCAGTTGGCTAAAAGAACCTTCTCAAGGAAGTTTAATCGGAGAGTTTTGGCTGGGAAGCCAACTGGGACTGTTGTGGACTCCCTGTGCCGGTCCGGTTCTAGCCAGTATTTTGGTTTTAGCCGCAGTTGAACATCGTCCGCTTCAAGCCTTTATTTTGTTGTTGGTCTTTGGTTTGGGGGCTGGGCTACCCCTATTGGGAATTGCCTATGGCGGTCGTCACTTGAGCAAGCGCCTAATGAGCTTGCGATCGCACAGTAGCAAGTTGCAAAGAGTGGGAGGGTTGATGGTCGTGGCAACAGCGATCGCGATTCTTTTGGGTTGGGATATTCAGGT
>JBGTDP010000063.1:0-3333 GCA_041748255.1 Thermosynechococcaceae cyanobacterium
TAACTTCTTGAGCGATCGCCTCGCCGGGAACGGCAAACAGGGGATAAACCAGATCACTGGTTGTGATCACATTCTCAGAGACCATCCGCCGAAGCTGGGGATGGCTACGCAGACGGCGGGGGCGATGATTGGGAAACATAAGATCTGGTTAAAACGTGGAGTTGTCAGAGTCAGGCAAGCAGGATAATTCTGAAATTGCCCAGGAGCTGAAAGTGAGCGCTTCTAAGTTCCCTTAGAAAGTCGTCAGGAGGGTGGAACCGCTATTGTTGTAACAATCAATCTGAGGCAACCGTTCATGATGATAGGAATAATGATCACTTTGATTAGTTTAAAGCCTGAGCTTCCCTCAGCGCTTACTCATAGCATTACATTCCATAAAGTTCTCAAAAAGTTTGCCCAAAAAAAGGCTACCCATTACGAGTAGCCTTCTAATTGTTTCAAAGGTTGGTTAGGACACTTGGGCGGGATAAACACTGACTTTTTTGCGAGACTTGCCGTACCGCTCAAAGGTGACGACTCCATCAGCGATCGCAAACAAGGTGTCGTCACTACCCCGACCAACATTGGTGCCAGGATGAACCTTCGTCCCCCGCTGACGAATTAAAATGTTGCCAGCTCTAACAGCCTCGCCGCCAAAGCGTTTTACACCTAGGCGTTGAGCATTTGAGTCCCGCCCGTTACGAGTACTTCCAGTTCCTTTTTTGTGAGCCATAATCCCTCTTTGTCAATTCAGTAATTAAGCTGTGAACCTTGGGTTATTTTGAGGCGGCTGCCTCTGCTTCTACTTCCTCAGGTGCTTCTGGCTCTGCAGGAGTAGCCTCTGCTTTCTCAGTGGAGCCAACGACAGAGCCATTGAGATTAATCGAGTCAATCATTAACCGGGTCAATTCCTGGCGATGTCCCTGCTTTTTGCGGGTTTTTTTCTTGGGCCGCATTTTATAGACAATGATTTTGCGGGCCCGCAGGTGTTGCATCACTGTGGCTTCTACGGTAGCACCCTCAACCAGGGGCTGCCCAACCGAAATATCACCGTCGTTTTGAACCAGTAAAACTTGGTCTAGGGAAATTGTCTGATCCGGGTCAACCGAGAGCCGTTCAACATCATAAAAACGGCCGGGTTCAACCCGAAGTTGTTTGCCACCAGTGGCGATAATTGCGTAAGTCATAAGGTATCTCTAAGAGCCGTACAGGTATCTGGCTTCCTCGTATAACATTTGAGGCTGCCAGCATTTCCCTTACTTGGACCTGATCCGAGCAGGAATAGCTTGCCAAACATTCAGTATCGTCAATCTAGGCAATGAATGTCAAGTGAATTTTGAGTCCTGAGAAGACTTTAAAAGCATCTGAGTAGAGTGAATCTAGCCCAGCTCTTCAGAGGAGAAAGAAATTTGCTCAGCGTGACCCCAAAACGCCTCCAGGTTATAAAATTCTCGTTCCTCGGGCATCATCACATGCACAATCACCTCGCCGTAGTCCTTAACAATCCAGGTGCTTGTGGCTTCTCCCTCACTTCTTACCGGCTGACGATGCCATTTTTGGGCAACTGCGGCTTCAATGGCCTGAGCCAGCGTCCGCACCTGAGTCTTAGAAAATCCAGTCACTATAACAAAATAGTCGGCCAGAAAAGACACCTCTGCAACATCTAGCAACAAAATATCTTTTCCCTTACGGTCATCAGCGGCTTGGGCAATCGTCAGAGCTAGCTGCTTGCTCGAATCAAAATCATTGTTCTGGGAGGAATTAGAAGACAAGGTTGAAGGAGGAAAAGAATCAGGTTTCAAGAGCAATTGAGGGGATAAAGGGCCATATCAGCTTTCGGCAAAGAGAATCGGAACTTAGAAGTTTCTTAGGCAGAAATTGGCTGTTTAGAAGGATTGTCAGATTTCTGGACCTTAGCGAGGGCTAAAGCCCAGTTGCGGGTCAAGACCATTCTGGGATGGATAGATTTTTGAGTTTTCAAAAGCTGATTGAGGCTGCGATCGCAGGTCATCCAAATAGCTTGGTGCAGATCTTGGCGGGCAACCTCCCGGATTGTCTCCAATTCAGGACTGTTCCCCCGGCCAGGTTCTAAGCTATCCGCTAGAAAAACCACACAGCTTAAGGGGCTCATCCCCGGCTGGCCCAGGGTATGATTGGCGACTGCGGCTAAAATCTCTGGCTGCTCAACCTGAAACTGGTCTCGGGCAACAATAGCACTGACATCGGCATGGAGTAGGCGGGGATTGGCCTCATCCACAGCGGTGATCACTAATCCTTCAGTGCGGGCCATTGCCAGCAGCCGCTGGGGCGGAAAGTACTTTGCCAGATCATGCAGCAGACCGGCCTGGGCGGCTGTTTCAACATTTAACTGATGGGTCTCAGCGAGCTGGGCTGCAGTTTGCTCAACTCTGAGAATATGTGCTACCCGAGGCTGAGGAAGATTGTCTTCAAGCCACTGGATTACTTGGTGACGAATCACAGACGAAAACTCTCTAAAGATTATCAAGCAGATTTTTATATGGAGGCAAGTTAAAAACAGATTTTATCTACCGTCTATCTTAAAGTAGCAATTAAGGCACTACAACTGCTTTCCCTGACTTAACTCAGACGGCTAAAGTAGACAGCAGCGATCGCAATTAAACTTAAAAGAAACAAGGGCACCCAAAGATCAATTAGATTTACGGCTGATAAAGTCATGAGTGATCGCCCAGGGTTAGGAACAGCGCTTCTAACTTAATAAATCAAACGTATTCATTCTTGGAGGGCAGTGATGACAGATCCTGATCGCGTGGCCTGGTTACAAGCTCAAACCGTCCTCGGTAATCTTTCTGCCCCGGTCTTAGCCGCGATCTCCGAGGCAATTGAAATCCAGGAAATCCCGGCTGATCAGCCTCTGGTCTTAGAAGACACGCCCCCAGAGTCCCTTTATATTCTTAAACAAGGCCGACTAGAAAGCGATCGTACCAGCTCAACCGGAGCCTCCCAACCAGCTCGGAGTCTCCTGCCAGGGAGCGTGCTGCACCTGCAAGAGCTATTAGTGGACCAACCCACTCAGCAAACCGTGACTGCCGTTGCCGATTCGCAACTGTGGGTTGTGCCCGCAGGGCAGTTTCAGCAATTAATTGAGCAGTATCCAGAGATTTCCCAGACCTTTTCTCGTCAACTGGCCCAGGAGCTGGCCGAAGTATCTTCACAGTTAGCTTACGAGCAAGAGCGGCAAGCCGCGCTACGCGCCTACTTAGTGCCGAAAGCCAAGCGGGGGGTTGTGGGCAAAAGTCGGTATGCTGTGCGGCTGCGCCAACAAATTAAAACCGCCTCCGAAGACCGGCAATCTGTGCTTGTTTTTGGGGAACC
>JBGTDP010000064.1:0-3019 GCA_041748255.1 Thermosynechococcaceae cyanobacterium
TGCCACGGTAGACCCTGGCTACGGAGGGAAAATTCAAGATGCAAATACCCAACCCAGACCAGATGAAGTGGGCCAACGCTTTGTCAACCCAGCCTTCTTTGGAAGCGGCAGTCAATGAAGTCACTCAGCGGGCTCAATCTGATCTTGCTGTCCAGGCCGATCTGGCCCTGGTTTTTATCTCCACCACCTTTGCCAGTGAATATCCCCGCATCTTGCCCCTGCTAAAAGAGCGCCTAGCCGTTCCCCATCTGATTGGCTGTGGGGGAGTGGGGGTAATTGGGCAAACAACCACGGGGGAAACCCATGAAATGGAAGAAGAGCCAGCCCTCTCTCTGACGCTGGCCCACTTGCCGGGGGTGGATCTGCACACGTTTCACCTTGATGCAGACGATTTGCCGGATTTAGATAGTTCTCCCGATCTCTGGGTTGATCTGATTGGGGTTTCCCCCAGTCAGCAACCGCAGTTTATTGTCTTGGCAGATTCTCTCACCTCTAAAATTAGCGATTTGTTGCAGGGGATGGACTTTGCCTATCCAGGAGCTGCCAAGGTTGGGGGGTTGACCAGTGCTATTTCCGTGGGCAGTGGCAGTGGCCTGTTCTGTGACTGGGAATTATACCGGGAAGGGACAGTAGGAGTAGCCCTCAGTGGCAACGTGGTGATTGAAACCATTGTTGCCCAGGGGTGCCGACCCATTGGTCCTTCTTTCCGAATTGCGGAGGCAGAACGGAATGTTTTGCTCAAGTTAGAGACTTTAGAAGGATTAGGGACAATTTCAGAATCCCCCTCTCCTCAGGAGGCAGTTACGCCCCTGGAGGCCCTGCAAACCTTAATTCAGACCCTGGATGAAAAAGATCAAGATCTAGCTCAACATTCGCTGTTTGTGGGCATTGCCAGGGATGAGTTTAAGCAACAACTGCAGCACGGAGATTTTTTGATTCGCCATTTGGTGGGGGTTGACCCTAGAGCTGGGGCAGTTGCCGTCGGCGATCGCATTCGTCCAGGGCAGCGAATTCAGTTTCACCTTCGGGATGCCTCAACCTCGGCAGAAGATCTTCAAACTCTCCTAAGGCGTTATCAACAAGCCTCTCAAGCTCAAACCCCTACCCCAGCAGGGGCCCTGTTGTTTGCTTGCTTAGGCCGGGGGGAGGGACTTTACGGCAAGCCGGATTTTGATTCCTACCTGTTTAGCCGCTACTTCAATGACCTGCCCTTGAGTGGGTTCTTTTGTCATGGAGAGATTGGGCCAGTGGGCAGTGAAACTTTTCTCCACGGGTTTACCTCTGCGTTTGGAATTTTCCGCTCTCTAAATAACTGAGGAGCCTGGCAAAGCCAGTCCAGGACTCCCAAATAATCAGAAAAGCTGCTCTATTAGGTATAATTAACTATCAAAGATGGTATTCACAGGGGGCATTCCGCTTGTAATATCAATAGAGAGTAGAGAGACGTTTTGTCTAGGTTGATCCTGATTGGGAATTTGGTCCTGGTTGATTTACCTTGATGATCCGAAAGCCTGAAAGCCAGAAATTTAGGATCAAAAAAAAGCCAGAAGTCACAATACTCAATACTCTTATATTTGGGGAGCGGTTGTTGTCTTTGAGCAGCACTCAGCTATTCTCGGTTTGCCCAGGAAATATTCTTGGGAAACTCCGTCAGTTTGGGCTCAAGTCTAGAGTCATTTTTACTGTAGCCAGTAGATACTTATATATTCACCAGAGGGAATCGTAGTATGACCAGTAAGCCGGACCGCGTGGTACTAATCGGCGTTGCCGGAGACTCCGGATGCGGTAAATCCACCTTTTTGCGCCGACTAGAAGACCTATTCGGTGAAGAGTTTATTACCGTTATCTGTCTGGACGATTACCACAGTCTGGATCGCAAACAACGCCGAGAAACTGGAATCACAGCCCTGAGTCCCGAGGCCAACAACTTTGACTTGATGTTCGAGCAGATCAAAGCCCTCAAGGGGGGTGAGTCGATTGATAAGCCGATCTACAACCACGAGACTGGAGAGCTTGACCCCCCGGAGCGGATAGATCCTAACCATATTGTGGTGATCGAAGGCTTGCATCCCCTTTATGATGAGCGGGTGCGATCGCTGCTTGATTTTAGTGTGTATCTAGACTTGAGCGATGAGGTAAAAATCGCCTGGAAGCTACAGCGGGATATGGCAGAGCGGGGCCATCGTTATGAAGATGTTCTGGCGTCAATTAACTCTCGCCGCCATGACTTTGATGCCTATATTGATCCGCAAAAACAGCACGCCGATATTGTCATTCAGATTCTCCCCAGCAATTTAGTCAAAGAAGACAAAGAGCACAAGTATCTGCGGGTACGCCTGATTCAACGGGATGAGGTCGAGAAGCTTGAACCTGTATACCTGTTTGACGAAGGCTCAACCATCGATTGGATTCCCTGTGGACGCAAGCTTACCTGCTCTTATCCTGGGATCAGGATGTTCTATGGACCGGATGAGTACTATGGTCACAGTGCCTCTGTCTTAGAAATTGATGGTCAGTTTGACCGCTTGGATGAGGTGATTTACATTGAAACCCACCTGAGCAATACGGCTGCCAAGTACCACGGTGAAATGACTGAGCTATTGCTCCAGCACCGAGATTATCCTGGTTCTAACAATGGCTCTGGTCTCTTCCAGGTCTTGGCAGGGCTAAAAATGCGGTCAACCTATGACCGCTTGACCGCCGGTGTGGCTCAGTTGGCCGCCAAAGTGTAGGTCAAGCGACTGAGTTGGTGGGTTCGGTCTCGGACAATTGATTAGATAATTGAAATGAAAGTTGCCTGAGTTGCAGCATTCCTGGGCTTTTAGGAGTCTATAGGAGGGCTAGCAGCCAGGCGCTTTTGGTATGTCTGCTCAGTCACAAGATCGTGGGTGCTATCAAGCCGGTCTAAAAACACAACTCCGTTCAGATGATCGAGTTCGTGCTGAAAGATGCGAGCCACAAAGTTGGTTAAAATCTGTTTTTGAAGTTGACCTGCCGGGTTGGTATATTCAACCTCAAT
>JBGTDP010000065.1:0-5983 GCA_041748255.1 Thermosynechococcaceae cyanobacterium
ATTTTTCCTTGCGGCAGCCTGAGGGTAACATCGTAGGTTCCCTCAACCCGGTAGGTAGGCAGCCCTGAAATAGCCAACAGAGTTTGCTTGTCAATCAAAACCTTTCGGACAGACACTTCAGCAAATTCAGAAGGATTTCGATAAAATTGCTGGCCAAGCTGCTGTTGTGTTGTTTGCAACTTTAGCGTTAAAGCCTTTTGTACCAGTTGCTCGCTTACTTTTGAATTGTGACCGCTGCAGCCGGTTAAAAGCAATGACAGCAGCGCGATCGCCGCCAGCTGCCTCAAAAATTTCATTGGCCTCAAGCTAGCGTCTCAGGACAGTACCCCAATCCCTGAATAAACTGTTCTCGAAATTCTTCGATTTCCGTGCGATCCGGGCTACCGTGACAGACAACCGGGATTTGATAGCGATGCATGACTTCTAAAGGAGAAGCTCCTGTTTCTAGACTTAGCAAGGCCATCTTAATCGACACCCCAGCATCAAAAGGAATCCCTAATTCTTTTAAAAAGGCATGAAAATCACCATCTTGCTGAGGGTTCAGATTAGAGCGCATCTTAACTCTGACAACCCAACCGTTGGTCTGATGGATCACTGAAATAAATCGTAGGGGCAGGGTGGGGTTTCCATGGAGATACTCTACGACGCGTAGCGTCAGACTTGCATTCCCCAAGTAGTAGAGGTAATCCATCTTTATACTAGTTGCTCAACTTATAACCATATTCTCAAGGAAAATGAGGCTGCTTCAATAGGGGAAAAGCACGCTAATTCATGGGGGAGTCCCCCCAATTACCTAAGAACTGGCTTTCTCCTGTTGCCCAATCAGCCGCCAAAACCAGTTTTTTCGGGACTTCGCAGCCTGCTTCAGCTCAGCAATCTGGTCCATTAAACGTTGGTTCGCAGCTCGCAACCGTGCCGCTTCTATGGTTAGCGTCACATTGCGATCAAACAGTTGCTGTCTTTGCGCTTCTAGTTGGGCAATCCGAGGATCTTTCTGTTTCAGTTCATCCAAAGGTGGATTGGCTTCAGCAAATTCAGAATTTTCAATTGGCAAGGTTTTCACCATCAACCGCTCAGAGACTTCAATTAAGGCTGGATCAACTTCAATCGGGGGTGTCTTCCAGGGGTCACCTAAGATTGGATCAACAGACTCTGACATCGGCAACAAACTTAACTAACACTATCTAGTCCTAGATTAACGCTGCTCAGCTGCCAACTTTTTCGGCCATTCCAAACCGCCACTGTTTTACAGCTGCCTGTAATCGCTCCGATAGCCAGGCATCGTATTGAGGATAAACCGGGAGCCTGGGCTGCAATCGCCATCCTGACTGCTTGAGTAGATTGGCCAGTACTGAATTCGAGTCATGGGAATAATCGGGGTTTACATGATCCAGTGGCCCGATTCCCCCCAGATCCCGCGCCCCAGCCTCTAAGCAAGCCAAGAGCTGCTCCGGGGATTGAACTAAATTAGGCGGGATTTGAAGGGTTACCTCTGACGGCAAAATCTCCCGGGCGATCGCTATTATCTCCGGTAACTGATCACCAGGAAAACCAACGGCCCCTAAGGCTTCATGAGTGCCAGGACTGTAGGGTTGCAGGATCACTTCCTGAATATGCCCCCACTTTGTTTGTAACTCAGCGATCGCCTCCAGGGTCTGAACCCGTTCTGCTGCCATCTCACCAATTCCCAATAGTACCCCGGTGGTAAAAGGGATTTTAAGCTCTCCCGCCCAGCCTAGCTGCTCTAGTCTGAGCGCCGGGTCTTTACTGGGGGCATGGCGATGAACCGTTGACAACAAAGTTGGGGTAACTTGCTCCAGCATCAAGCCCATTGAAACATTTACCTGTTTGAGTCGGGCCATCTCAGCAAAGCTCAACGGTCCGGCATTGGTGTGGGGCAAAAATCCCAGGGACAAAGCAAGTTCGCACAGGGCATAAAGGTGCTCAAACCAAGCATGACGCCGGGGACTGCGGGGATGCACCTCCCCACTCAAAATTAGGATCTCAATAATCCCCTGCTTCTGCAGTGGGGCAAGCTGGGCTGCTGCTGCCTCTAGACTCAGCCAGGGGCTTTGCCCAGGCTCAGCGCGGAAGTTACAGTAATCACAGCGATTAAAACACTCGTAGGTGGGAACCAGTGTATACGCTGGAGAGTAGGTGACAATGCGGGAATTCAACTTTCTAACCTATTTCAATTTCAGTCACAGCCTTCAAAACAATCAAGCGATCGTTATCTCAGAAGCTAGATAAACATCCTGGATCGCCTGAAACAGCTTTACCCCCTCCGCCAGCGATCGCTGAAGCGGCTTACGGCCAGAAATTAACCCAGTGCCCCCGGCCCGCTTATTGATCACCGCAGTCCGCACCGCCTCGGCAAAATCATTCTCACCTGCAGATTCCCCGGAACTAATCAAGCCAGCCCGACCCGCATAACAGTTGAGCACCTGATACCGAGTTAGATCAATCGGATGATCACTGGACAACTCCGAGTAGACCTGCTCCTGGGTTTTACCATAACGATCTCCACTGGCCTGGGCCACTGCAGCGAAGCCATTATTCACCCTGGGCAGTTTTTGCTGAATAATATCAGCCTCAATCGTCACCCCTAAGTGGTTGGCCTGACCCGTCAAGTCAGCTGCCAAATGGTAGTCTTGATCTTGCTCAAAAATATGATTGCGCAGATAGCACCAGAGAATTGTCGCCATCCCCAGCTCGTGGGCTCGGGCAAAGGCCCGACTGACCTCCTCGATTTGCCGCCCGGATTCAGCAGATCCAAAGCAAATTGTTGCCCCCACCGCTACTGCACCCAGATTCCAGGCTTGCTCAACCGAGGCAAACATAATTGGCTCAGACTGGTTGGGGAAACTCAGCAGCTCATTGTGGTTCAATTTCACAACCATCGGAATTTTGTGGGCATACTGGCGTGAGACACTGCCCAAAACCCCCAGAGTTGTCGCCACAGCATTGCAGCCTGCCGCGATCGCCAACTTAAGAATATTCTCACTGTCAAAATAAATTGGATTTAGGGCAAAAGCTGCTGCTGCAGAGTGCTCAACGCCTTGATCCGCCGACAGAATCGAGAGATACCCGGTATTGGCCAACCGACCTGTGCCATACAACTGCTGCAGACTCCGTAAGGCCTGGCTTGAGCGATCGCTATGGGCAAAAACCCGCTCGACAACGTCTTTCCCTGGCAGATGCAGTAAATCCCTTGCAACTTTTGCTTTGTAGGTAAGCAAATCTTCTGCTTCCTGGCCTAGCAAAGACTCAATTGATTCTGGCCCAGAAGATAAACTGATTGTCATTAGCATTCCTCCAGGTCTCTCAGCAAAGGGGCAGCAAGTCGGGATTAGTTCATTTTCAGTGCCCTTGAAGCTTGGGTTTTACCCAGATAAAGCTCAGGTTTAAGATCTAGGTCGGTTCGGGTTCAACATAGCCCTGGATATTCTCCGGTTCAAACTGCCGCAAAATTCCTGTGGCTTTTCGAGTCAAGGTCTCTGAGCCTTTGACCACAATCAGATATTTCCCTTCATTCAGACGATTGCGATAAGGTAGGGCATCACCGCTTCCCAGGGTCAAACCAACACCCCCTCCGACAAAGAAAGCGCCCATGGCCCCAGAGACTGCCCCCAATAAACCCCCAATAATATGATTGCCAATACCTCCCACAGGGAGTAGATAAATTCCAGTCAACTGATTAAACACATAGCCCCCGCCAAATCCAAACGGAATCAGCCAGTAAACCAGGCGTCTAATTTGTTTTTCGGCCTGCTGGTTCGGGTTAATCAAACCAAATTCATCCGCATTTTTGTAGCCTTTTCCCAATATTGTTAAATCACTGCGGGGAATGCCTTCTTTCTCCAGAGCAGTGTATGCCTCTTCAACCTGCATTCGATCAGGTAAAACAGCAACGAGATAATTCATAAATAATCTTCCTTCTAGCTTCAGCGATTAATAAAACATCGCTGCTCTTCATCCTGCTGTTTAAGTCGCAAAATTACGTCGCCCTTGAGATTGAAATTCTCACCCGGCTGATTTTGTCGCCACCCCGATAATATGGGGTTTTACCACTGGGATCGGCACCGGCCCAGAGAAATGCTCATAGTCCACCTGGGCAAAGCCAGCCGCCTCCAGAGCTTTCCAGGTTTCTCGATCCGGGTGACACCCATCCCCCAAAACCTTCCACACTGGCCGAATCCCCCGCTGAACCTGCCGCAGCCATGTTCCCTCACCAGCAGCGACATGCTCAATAAACATAAACTGACCTCCTGGCTTTAGCACTCGGACAATTTCTGCCAAAGTCCCTGCTAAATCCGGCACTGAGCAGAGAACTAATGTACTGACGACTGCATCCATCTGATTATCATCAACCGGCAGTTGCTCCGCTGTGCCTTGGTGCAGCTCAATATTCAGCCCCAAGGCCTCAGCCTTTTCCCGCAGATAGTCATGCATAAACGGATTTGGCTCAACCCCAATCCAGTGAATTCCGGTTGGGTAATAGGGCAAATTAGCCCCTGTTCCCGGACCAATTTCCAAAATATGTCCCTGCAAGTTCCCCAGTAAATTCTGCTTGCGCTCGGCGATCGCCTGCTCATACTCAGCACTCAGATTCTCCAGGCCCCAGGCAAAGAACTGCTTGTAACAACTGGGCATTTTAGTTTTGCTCAAAGGGTTCGGGATAGTCCTAATCATATCGGCTTCCTCAAAGCCTAGAAAGAATTATCTTAAAGCTGTCCCTCGACCGTTTAGCCTCCAGGCCAGCGCAGGATCAAAACTTCCTCCCGCAGTTGGGCCTTAGTGGCCGTGGCTAGGCGGGTGCGAAACAAATCAGTCCGAACCACCTCATATCCTAAAGACTCAGCGATCGCTGCCAACAACTGCCCTGTCCGAATCATCACTTGTAGGTACGAGGCTTGGTCCCCAACCACATAGGCAAGCTGTGCCCCAGGCCGCAGCACCCGGCGTAAGTCTGCTAAATGTCGTGCCATACCCCCAAAATACAATCGCGTCGTCCGCGCATAGAGCCGCTCAAACCCAGAGGTTTTTCCCAAGGCAATCCGCCGCGCTTCAATCGTCTCAGCTAGCCGCTGGATTTCTGGCTGTGCCGCTACCCACTGATCATCATCATCCTGCTTGTAAACCCCCCGCGAGTTAGAGCGAACTAAACCCTGCTTTACTCTCTGCAAGTCAGCCAAAGTCTGGACAAACCCCAACAGCACCAGCTCCAGGCGCGTAGTCCGGGTGTAATCCTTTTCATTCGGGTAGGGGGGAGAGGTAATTACCGCATCAACCGAGTTGGCAGCCAGTTCCCCAAGGATTTGGCGAGCATCCCCTTGATAAACCCTTGCTAGAAGAAGTTTAGTTTGAAGTGGCGCTAGATCCCGAGCGATCGCGGAAATTTCAGCCAGCCAAACGGCCACAACTGGCGCATCCGGCTTTGCCGCCCCCACTCCCACCTCAGGCCCAAACCTCAGGTTGCTAATTGAGGTCACCAGGGCTTTGGCGAGAGCCAGGCGTTCCAGGTCGGTGTAGCGACCATTTTCTTTTTGAATGCCCTCCAGCAGCACCAGAGTCTTGTGCAGGGGTAGCGGACTAATCGAACCCTTGAGCAGCAGTTTCAGACTCTCAGGGGCTAGCGATCGCAGTGGCCCCAGTCCTGCCGCCAGTTTAGCCTCAGCCTTGGCTGCCAGTTGTGTGCTATGGCTAACCAGACCCTCTGGGTCCACCGACCAGTTCACCTTGGCGCGGCTGGCAAACGCTGCCATCGGATTGGCCTCAATCCCCACACTGGAAATCCCCTGCTTTTGACATTCCACCAGGGTTGTCCCAGTCCCACAGAAGGGGTCCAGGACCCTTTGACTAGATTCAACCCCAAAATCCTTAAGATACTCCCGGACCAAATGCGGCGGAAACGAAAGCACAAATCGATACCAGTCGTGGACCGGGCGATCCGCTGCCGCTAGCTTGTTGTTCCCATTCCTGC
>JBGTDP010000066.1:0-12881 GCA_041748255.1 Thermosynechococcaceae cyanobacterium
TGGTGGAAATTCTACCGAGCTTAGAAGCCCATTTTTGCTCCCCTGGTTATCGGGGCGGATTTTTAGAGCGAGTCCGTCAAGGCACAATGATGGGGCACATTATTGAGCATGTTGCCTTAGAGCTACAGGAGCTAACCGGGATGATGGTGGGGTTTGGGCGCACCCGAGAAACCTCTACCCCCGGAATTTACCAAGTTGTCTTTGAGTATCTAGACGAGCAGGCCGGACGCTATGCGGCCCGAGCTGCCGTGCGGCTGTGCCAAAGCATTATTGAAACGGGCTGCTACCCCCAACGGGAGTTAGACAAAGATTTAGAAGATCTGGAGGAAATCTGGGCCGAAGCCTCCCTGGGGCCGAGTACCGAAGCAATCGTCAAAGAGGCCCAGGAGCAGGGAATTCCCTGGTTGCCCCTGGCCAGCCGTTCCTTGATCCAGTTTGGATATGGAGCGCGGCAACAGCGACTTCAGGCAACGTTGAGCGGTCACACCGGGATTTTGGGGGTGGAGCTAGCCTGTGACAAAGAAGGTGCCAAGACAATTCTCAAGGCTGCTGGGGTGCCTGTGCCTCGGGGGACGGTGATTGAATACCTAGATGAGTTAGAGCAAGCGATCGAGGGGGTGGGGGGCTTTCCGGTGGTGATCAAACCCTTAGATGGCAACCATGGGCGCGGGATCACCCTGGATATTGATTCCTACCGCTTGGCCGAGGAAGCCTACGATACCGCCAGTGCGATCGCCAAATCAGTGATTGTGGAGCGCTACTACCCAGGCCGCGATCATCGGGTCTTGGTGGTCAACGGCAGCGTTGTTGCTGTCTCGGAGAGGGTCCCGGCCCATGTGGTTGGTGATGGCAGTTCCACAGTGGAGGCGCTGATTGAGCACACCAACCGAGACCCCCGACGGGGAGAAGGCCACGACAAAGTATTGACTCGGATTGAAGTTAATCGTAGCAGCTGGAAGTTGCTAGAGCGGCAGGGATACGATCTCAACACAGTCCTCCCTGCCGGGGAAATCTGCTATCTGCGGGCCACGGCCAATCTCAGTACCGGGGGGATCGCCGTTGATCGCACCGATGAGATTCACCCTGAAAATGCCTGGATTGCCCAACGCGCTGCCCGGATTATTGGTTTAGATATTGCCGGGATTGATATTGTCACCCCGGATATTTCTAAGCCCTTACACGAGACCGGCGGGGTGATTGTTGAGGTGAATGCGGCCCCAGGGTTTCGGATGCATACCTGCCCGAGCCAAGGAACGCCCCGGAATGTGGGGGATGCGGTTCTCAAAATGTTATTCCCCTCCGGCACCCCGAGTCGGATTCCGATCATTGCTGTCACTGGCACCAATGGCAAGACAACCACAACTCGCTTAATTGCCCATATTTTTAAGCAAACTCAGCAAACCGTTGGTTATACGACCACCGATGGCATTTATGTTGGTGAATTTTTGGTTGAAAAAGGCGACACGACTGGCCCCCAAAGTGCCCAATTGATTCTCCAAGATCCAACGGTAGACGTTGCGGTGTTAGAAACTGCCCGTGGCGGGATTCTCCGCGCAGGCTTAGGGTTTGATCAGTGTGACGTCGGAGTGGTTTTAAATGTCCAGGCCGACCACCTGGGGATTGGGGATATTGACACCGTTGAAGACCTGGCAGACCTGAAAGCCGTGGTCGCAGAGACAGCCCAACCCCAGGGCTATGCAGTTCTGAATGCTGATGACCCCCTAGTGGCTAAGATGGCTGATCGGGTCCAGGCTCAGATTGCTTACTTCACCATGAACCCGGAGAATGAATTAGTCAAAGCCCATACCCATAAAGGGGGTCTGGCTGCTGTTTATGAACATGGCTATTTATCGCTGTGGCAAGGGGAGCGGAGGCTAATAATTGATCAGGCTAAAACCTTGCCCGTGACTATGGATGCCCGGGCTCCGTTTATGATTGCCAATGCCCTGGCTGCGAGTTTGGCCGCCTTTACCCAGGGGGTTAGCATAGAAGCGATTCGCTTAGCTCTCAAAAGTTTTCAGGCTTCTGTGGGTCAAACCCCAGGCCGGATGAACTTGTTCGATCTGGGGGATTACCATGCTCTGGTGGACTATGCCCATAACCCCGCTGCCTATGAGGCCCTGGCAAGCTTTGTCAGAAACTGGCCCGGTAACCGGATGGGGGTAATTGGGGGGCCAGGGGACCGCCGGGATCAGGACTTGGTGGCCCTGGGCAAGCTATCTGCGGCAACCTTTAGTCAAATTTTTGTCAAGGAAGATGGTGATACTCGGGGCCGAGAGCGGGGAGAAGTCGCTGAACTAATTACCCAGGGGATCTTAAGCGCTAACCCTGAGTGCCGGTTTGAAACTATTTTGGATGAGCCGGAAGCGATCGCTACCGCCCTGGATCTGGCTACCCCTGGTAGCTTAGTAGTGATTCTGCCAGAAAGTGTCAGCCGCACAATTAGCTTAATCGAGACCCACCGCTCCCTGAGCAACGGTCATTCTGAAGCCCCTGGGGCTGAAAACGGCAACGGAACTGGGATCACAGTTGTCGATGCTGAGCAATTGAGCGCATTACAGGCTTCTATAACTCCCGATTTAGCTGAGCCTGAAGCCCCCAACCCCGTTCTTCACCCCTAGCCGAACCGACCTTCGACATAATCGCGGGTCTGGGTCTGACTGGGGGCGACAAAGAGTTGTTTGGTGGGGCTAAACTCGATCATCCGGCCAATCTGAGCTTCATCGGTGCTAAAAAAGGCCGTGTAGTCAGAGATCCGGGAAGCCTGTTGCATATTGTGGGTCACAATCACAATGGTCAGCACCTCTTGGAGGGAATGCAGCAGCTGCTCAATTTTCATTGTTGCGATCGGGTCTAGAGAGGAGCAGGGTTCATCGAGGAGTAACACCCTGGGCTTCACTGCCAAGGCTCGGGCAATACATAACCGCTGTTGCTGACCGCCAGACAATCCCAGGGCGGATTTATTCAGCTTATCCTTGACCTCATCCCAGAGGGCCGCATCCCCCAAAGCCGACTCAACGATCGCATCTAGCTCCGACTTAGAACACCTTCCGGCAACCCTAACCCCGTAGGCAACATTGTCATAAATGCTCATTGGAAACGGGTTGGGCTTTTGGAACACCATTCCGATCTGGCGGCGCAGACGGTTGAGATTAATCCGTCGAGCGAAAATATTCTGGCCCAGGAAGGCCACTGTGCCTTCAACTCGGATATCAGCTTCTAATTCCACAATCCGGTTGAGGGTTTTAATAAAGGTGGATTTGCCACAACCAGAGGGGCCAATAATTGCCGTCACCTGCCCCTGATAGATATCCATAGAGACTGCCTCCAGGGCTTTTTGTCTGCCGTAATAGACACTGAGATCTCGGATGTGCAGGGCCGGGGCGAGGGGCTTCGGATCGGTTGCTGAGGCAGCCCGCTGAGCAGGATTGGGTTTAGATTGCATGGGGTTAGGGGAGCAGACGGCGATGGGTTACAAGTCGAGACAGCAGACTGGTTAAAAAAACCATGCCCAACAGTACCAGGGCGGCTGTCCAGGCCAGCTGGTTTTGCTCCTCAAAGGGGGAATTGGCATAGTTATAAATCAACACCGACAGAGAAGGAGCGGGGCTCAACAGCCCTTCTGGCCAGTTAAGGCTAAATAGGGCTGTAAACAACAGAGGGGCGGTTTCCCCGGCGGCGCGGGCAATTGCCAATAAAATCCCAGTGGTAATCCCTGGCAAGGCCACAGTGATTACGATTCTCAAGGTGGTCTGAAGGCGATTAGCTCCCAAGGCTGCCGAGGCCAAACGGTGAGCGTTGGGCACCAGCTTCAGGGCTGCCTCTGTGGTCAAGACAACGATCGGCAACATAATCACCGCCAGGGCCACCCCCCCGGCTAGGGCAGAGAACCCTCCCATGGTGCGAACAACAATGGCATAGGCAAACACCCCGACGATAATCGAGGGAACCCCACTCAGAACCGTGGCAATAAACCGCACTAGGGAAGCAAATCCTTTAGATCGCTCAGACGTAGCCGTTCCCCCTTGACCGAGTTCTGAGACAAAAATTCCAGTCATTACCCCCAGGGGGATGCTGATCAAGCAGGCCACCCCGACCATGATCAGGGTTCCCAGGATGGCATTGGCAAATCCGTTAGGCTGGTCTTCTAATCCTGCTGGTGCTGGTAGGGCAACAAAAACCTCCCAGCTGAGGTGGGCAGCTCCTTGGCGGAGGATCTCAATCAGGATTGCCAGTAAAGGGAGCAGGGCCAGGCCGGTCAGTCCAAAAGCGATCGCCCCCATAGCAGCGTTGAACCCAGTTCGGTTCCAGGGGAGGGGCCGCATCAGGTCTGCCAATACTCCTGCCTTAAAGTCATCAGCAGCTGAATTAGAGGGGATCTGGGTCATCAGAAGAGGCTAGTAGGATTGATCATCAGCGGTTGAAGGGTCCCCCCTGTTGGGTGATTAGCTGCACCAGCAGCACCGCCAGCATATTCACTCCCAGAGTAATCACAAACAAAATTAAGGCCAGATACATTAAGGCCCCCACATGCAGAGGGTCTAAAGCCTCTGGAAACTCATTGGCAAGAATCGCCGGAATCGTATAACCCAAGTCGAGCAGGGAGGCACTGATATAGGGGGAGTTGCCAATCACCATGGTCACAGCCATGGTTTCTCCCAAAGCTCGCCCCAGGGCCAAGACCGCAGCCCCTAAAATCCCCGATACCCCCGCTGGCAGCAGCACATTCAAAATTGTTTCCCAGCGGGTGGCCCCCAGGGACATTGAACCACTGCGTAGCGCTGGGGGAGCCGCCAGCAGGACATCTCGGCTAATCGCCGCCATGGTGGGCAAAATCATGATTGCTAAAATTACCCCTGCCGGGAGCATTCCGGGGCCAAAGGGTTCGGTACTAAACAGGGGAATCCAACTGAAATAGTTAAACAGTGCCTCTTGGAATGGCAGTAAAAAGGGGATTAAGATAAAAATCCCCCACAGGCCCACAATCACACTGGGAATGGCGGCAATCAACTCCACAAGGAATCCCAGGGCGGATCGCAGACCCTGGGGTAAAAAATTCTCACTGCTGACCAGGGCTACAGCCAGGCCCACTGGGACGGCCAGCCCCAGGGCGATCGCGGAGCTAACCAAGGTGCCGTAGATGTAGGGCAAAGCCCCAAACGTGAGGGTGCCAACGTCCCACTCCTGACGCCATAAAAATGCCCAGCCAAAGGTTTGAATCGCCGGCAGCGCCTGCTGAAAGATAATCCAGCTCATCCAGGCCAGCACGGCCACAGTGGCGACGGCGAATCCCCGCAATAGCCAAGTAAATCCCTGATCTAACCAGAATCCTGGCTCGATGGTGACGAGATCCACTGGCTCCGCTGGATTATCAGCTGTAAAAGTCCGGCCAGTTGGCTGAGAGGGGTCCGATGGCTGTTGCATCTAATTCCATGACCGATAATTCCAGAAGGCATCCCAGATAAAGATGCCCTCTGATTAGCTAAGATGGCACCCCTAGCGACTTGAGCCACTGGTGGCCCCGGCACCGACGGTATTTTTAACCGTCTCAATCACCTGGGTGGTAATTTCCTCAGGGATCTCGGTGTAGACAAGGTCATCATTAAGATCTTGTCCTTCTGTGAGGGCATATTCGACAAACTTCTTCACAGCCTCAGCTTTAGCGGCTTCGGGATATTGCTTGTAGACCATCATCCAGGTCAAGCCGGTAATCGGATAACCGGCTGCGGGGTTCCCAAGTTTATCAAAGTCAATCCGGAAATCCTGGTTAAATTTCACGTTTGCTAGGGCAAGGTTGGCGTTTTTAATTGTCGGGGCTACAAATTGACCCTGCTTGTTTTCCACCAGGGCGGTTTGCAGCTGATTGGTTTCAGCAAAACTAGACTCCACATAGCCAATCGTTCCTGGAGTTTTCTTCACCAGCTGGGCAACCCCAGGATTTCCCTTGCCTTTAATCGGTCTGCCGGGCCAGCGAGGGGCTTTATTGGCTCCAACTCTACCCATAAAGTAGGGATCAATTGCACTGAGGGCGTTGGTAAAAATAAACGTTGTCCCACTACTGTCGGCGCGAACGGCAAGCTTGATCGTTCGGTTTGGTAAGTCGACGCCGGGATTATCGGCGGCAATTTTGGAGTCATTCCAGCGAGTAATCTTGCCAGCAAAAATGTCTGGTAGCACTTCTTGGGAGAGCTTCAGGTTGTCGGTAACTCCAGGCAAGTTGTAGACAACTGCCACGGGGCCACCAGCTGTGGGCACAAATACCACACCCCGGTCAACTTTAGCGACTTCCTCATCAGTCATCGCTGCATCACTGCCAGCGAAGTCAACGGTTTCAGCGGTTAGTTGCTTGATGCCGCCCCCACTGCCGATGCCTTGATAATTGACTTGAATGTCTGGATTCTTTTTTTGAAATTCAGAGATGTAGCGCTGATAAAGGGGCTCAGGGAAGGTGGCTCCAGCTCCATTTAGCGTCTGAGCAACCGCTGCCAATACAGACCCAAAGCTCAGAGCAACTGCAATGGCTGAGGCAGTTGCAGTGCGACGAAAAGTAGTTTTAGAAAGCAACATATCGTTGTCCTTAAGCAGAGGTTTGGAGAGTCACAAGGCAATCGTAAACAACCTTACTACCCTCAGGGTTAAGCCAGAGAAAACAAGAAAATAATATATGGTTAAATTTAGTTAAACAAAGAATTAAGCTTGGTTAAAGCAATGGTTAATTAAAAGCAAGTAACTTGGTAAAAGTCTGATTGAATTCCAGATTTCAGAATTTTTTTTTGGCTAGTTTAAATTGATAATGACTAAAAGCTTTCCCTGTAGTTGCCTGAAAGCATAGGATTTACAGCCTTTAACAGGAATTAAGAGTTCCTGGCAGAAAATAGGATTATTCGTAAAGCTCTAAATTAGGTTAGCAGAATTGAACGGTTTTATCCGTTTGATACATCCAAGTCATAAATAATTTATTGACCCTTAAAGATCGCAGTTAGTGATTGTGATTCAGAATACATTATTCATGGCGATCGCAGTTTAAGTTGAATTAAATCCCCCTTCGATCTTTGCGCTGCATTATTGTTTGCTAGCCGATCAATCTTGACCTTTTATAATTGCCTAACCAAGCAATTCCTGGATTTAGTTGAAAGCTATGGTGCGGACTTACCCTTTTAAAGACCTGCCTACCTCTGTGAGAGCGCTTGTGAGGCCAATGCTTTTGATCTCCCTGGTAGTCCATGGTTTGCTTTTAGCGACGCCAATGCCGAAGCAGGAGCAACCGCCTCCTGCAAAAAAGAAGCCCGTTAAGGTGACTCAACTCCCCCCTGCTGCTAAACCTGCAGTGAAAGCTGCAGCCAAGCCCCCGGCTCCAGCCCCCAATCCCCCTGCACCAAAACCGCCGAAAGTGCGTCGAGCCGTACGTCCCGTTGTTAAGGCCAAGCCAGTCAACTCCCCACCAAAAGCAAAAACCCCTTCAAGCCCAATCCCTCAATTGTCTGACCCCAAGGCGAGACAGGCAAATCCTGCTGAGAACCAGGCCAGTGAATCTACGGATGCCTCTGCCTCGGCACAATCCACTAGTAATCCCTTTGCTGATTTTCCTCACTATCCGGGGGCAGCGCCGGGATGTTTTGGCAAGCAATCTTGCTGGCAAACAAAAGACACCCTTAATCCCGTCACCAGCTATTTTCAGAAGCAACTCCCAGCGAAGGGATTCGAAATTGTTCCAGATATTGACCAGGGGGAGCGAAAGGTTTATCAAGTTTCCAAGGGAGAGGCAACTCAGTATTTAAATGTTTTCTCAAGCGAAGGAACTGTCTACGTCCTAGCCCCGGAACCCCTGGAACTTGCCCAGCTAGAGGAAGCGATCGAGGTGCCAGGGGAGCTATACCTGGTTCTGGGGAAATTAGGTGCTGCTACAGCAAACGATACTGATTTTCAAGAGCCTAAAAACTTCTACACCCAACTCAGCAGCGAAGACAGCGACGGCAGCCTCTTAGCGGCGGAGATTCGCCCAGAGATTGATGGCAATCCTAAGCTGGTGGCAAAACAAGCCCCAGCAGCGGTTTTCGAGAGCATGAAGTCTCAATTAACTGGCAATGGCTTTACCGTTGCCAAGGCCGGTTCCTACGGGGGTGGGGAACTTTATAAGCTGCAAAAGGAAAGCTTCACCGGCTATTTAAATCTGGTTCCCAGTCAAAGTCGTCAGGGAACCCTCCTGGTGCTTTGGACCCAGGACCCCAGTTGAGGAGTAGGACTAGCTTTGATCAACCGCCAGGGACACGCGATCTCCGCCAATGTCTCGCATTGTCTGCAATAACTGCACCACCTGGGCGTAGGGAATTTTGCGGTCTGCTTTTAGAACCACAGTTCCCTCAGGGTTGCTGGTAAAGTAATCTCCCATGGCTTGGGCCAGTTGGTCTTCTCCCACAGAATTGCTGCCGACTAAGATCTGGCCTTGCCGGTTCAGCCCCACCTCTAAAGGGTTAGGAGTGACTTCCTCGGCCCCGGCTCCCCCAAAGGGTAAGGGAACATTGACAATTTTCTGACCGCTGGAGAGGGTCATGGAAATAATCACAAAAAAAGTCAGGACGGTCATCAACACATCCATCATCGGCACTAAGTTGACTTCTAGGGGTTGAGACCCTTGCCGTCGAAAGCGCATTGCCCTTAAAACTCCCTACTCAATTGCCAGAGAAACCCGATCCCCACCCACGGCCCGCATTTCCCCCAAGACTTGAATCACCTGCTCGTAGGGCAACTGCGGCTGCGGGTTTAACAACACCGATCCCTGGGGATTTTGGGTCAGGTAAGTCTGGATTTGCCCGCTTAACTGTGGTTTTGGAATGACTTTACCCTCCACCAATGTCTGCCCTTGAGAATTTAACCTCACAACTAACGGCTCGGGGGGAGTCGGTGAAGGACTGGCCTCAGAGCTAGGCAGGGTGACATCCACCGCCTGCTGCGCTGCCAGACCCAGGGTCACGACAACAAAGAAGCCCACGGTTCCCATCATCACCGTCAGCATCGGGATCACATTAATTTCCGGGAACCGGGCATTTTGCTGTTGCTTAAACCGCATTCCCTTAGGCTCCCTCCATCGGGGCAGGTCTGCCCACGGAGACAGACCCAAGGGAAGGGCGATCGCCCTCAGGGCGAGTAGGCTCATACCACACCTGGCGGTACACCAGTTCTAACTGAGTGCCTACCTCAGAAAAATAATCAATCTGACGGGCCTGGAGGGTAACAAAAACTCGGAAAACTAGCAGGGCCAGAATCGCCACAATCATCCCGGCGGCGGTGGTGATCAAGGCTTCCCCAATCCCGGCGGCGGCGCGGGTGGCTTGATCGCCGGAGCCCCCACCACCAATGTTGAGACTACTAAAGGTGGCAATTAAGCCGGTCACAGTTCCCAACAGCCCCAGCAAGGGAGCAAGAGCAACCACTGTTTCCAGGAGTTTATCCCCTTTGCGCATTTGGACAAATTCTTTATCCCCGGCAGCCTCCATAGCCAGCCGAAAGGTCTCTGGGGTGGGCTGTCTTAACCGCAGAGGTGCTAGGAGAAATCGGCCAATAGCTAGCCCTTGAGTGTGCTCAGCGATCGCCGCCGCTTCTCTTAAATCAAATTGAGCTGCTGCTAAGACATCATGAACAATCCGGTCCTCTTGACTCAGGAGCCGATACCAAAATCGGGCTCGCTCCAGGGCACAGGCAACAGTAGACACTGACAGACCGAGGATCGGCCACATCACCGGTCCCCCGGCAATAAATAAGTCAAACAATCGGGCCATAATAAAGGTCCAGCAAAGCAAAAACAAGTCAGCGCGTTGCACCAAGACCTCATCAGGATATCTGAGTTAGTTTAAGATCCAGTAAACGTTTCGGTGACAACTAGACCTGCTATGCCTTTGGGCAGCCATTATCAATTAGCATGCCGAGACGTTCCAGGATTTGAATTTTGTTTAGGTACATTCCCTGTTGCTCTGTACCTTAAGACAATATGACGGTATACGTTCCGGAGGGACAATTCCGCAATCCCCGGTTTGCTGGCGGCGGGGATAGGAATTTCAGCGTCCTACTTTACTCAGAGTCATCCTCTAGCGTGGCTACTTCTTCCTCAGATTGATGAATCTCTTCTTTAAAACCCCGAATAGTTTTGCCTAAAGCACCCCCCAGTTCAGGCAGTTTCTTGGGGCCAAAAACCAATACAGCCGCCAGGGCAATCAAGCCCACCTCTAGCCATCCCAAACCAAACATGACATTCTCCTGCAATCTTCAAGGCCAACAGCTTCACTCTAAAGGAAATTGGCGATTGTCTGGCCAGGACAATTACCTCAGTTCATTCAGAGCTGGGTCACTGAAACCTATTAAATTTATAATTCTTAATGAATAAGCAATAGAATAGTCACTAAATCTAACTTTAACTAAAGGGGGTTGCTGTGGCCTTACATGCAGAGCTTCATCGCCATCTCGGTGGGTCAGTGGTTCCGCGAGTTCTTTGGCGCTATTTTCATCGCAATCATGATGATCTAGCACAGCGATTCCCTGACTATGCTGAGTTTGAAGCATTTTACACCCGCCCTCGCAAGTCTTTAGATGAATACTTAGAACTGCATACCCTGGTTGAGGGCGTTCAAACCCCGGTGGCACTGCCCTACTTTATCTATCGATTGATCCGGGGCGCTTATGTATTTGAAAACTTGGCTTATCTGGAGTTACGCTACACGCCCTATTTGCGGACTTCAAATCAGCTGAGCCAATCTGAGCGGATTGACCAAATGGCTGAGATTGTGCAGATTGTTGGTCAGGCTAGTCAATTGCATGAGTACCCAATTGTTTCTAGCCAGATTTTGTGTATGCATGCTCGCTTGCCCTACGAAGTCAACCGAGCCATGGTCGATCTAGCAGCACAATCACGACAGTATGTTTGTGGCCTTGATCTTGCGGGTGGAGATGCCTATTATGGCGATCGCCTTGATGAGTTTGTCGCCCTCTATGAGTACGCCCGCAAGCTTGATCTCAATACAACCGGCCACCTCTATGAAACCACCGCTGGCGGATATCCCCGACTCTTGCCATACCTAATGCGGATTGGCCATGGGATTCAGATTCCGCTAAACTCTCCACACCTGCTGCCCCAACTTGCCAAACAAAATCAGTGCCTAGAAGTTTGCCCAACGACCTATTTAAAGACCGGGACCCTGAAGGATTTACAACAACTCAAAGTGGTATTTGAGCGCTGTTTTGAGGCCGGGGTTGAGATTGCAATCTGCACCGACAATGCTGGGCTTCACAATGTCCGACTGCCCTTTGAGTACGAGAACTTACTTACTCAAAATGTAATTGGGTTTGATCAACTTCAAGCTTGTCAAGAAGCAGCCTTTCGTCACGCCTTTGCCTGGCCCTATCAGCAACCACCAGCCTCAATCCTGACCGGGGCCTTACAGTCCCAGGCAGACCTAGCTAGCCGTCCTCCGGCCCATGCTAACTAGGGGTTTCCCGATTCACAGACGCTTCAACCTGCTTAAACTCTTGGTTTAGGCGCTGCTTGAGTTTCTCAGGCAGTGGGCGGTTGGGGTAGGAGCTGTAGTGACCCGCCAGAGAATTCAGGGCGGTATCCATGGTGGTAAAGGAATTCAGCCCGGCAATTGATTTATCACGCCGATAGCGAGCAATAAAGTCGTTTATCTTTGCCCGGGCATCTGCCTGAGCTGCTTTTTGATTCAGGTCTCCTTCGGGAAGTTCAATCGCAGTTCTGAGGCTATTGATCACCGATAGCGTATCTTGAGGGTAGTCACCTGTCAGACCTGTAGGACTGCTTGAGCATCCTCCGAGGCCGATGGCAACCACTAACAACAGGGCCAGTAGGCTTGATATTAATCGTTTCATATCTTGCGTCCTTGCTACGATCATTAAATTTGTGTCAGTCCAAGGCAGTTCCTAGGTTGGAAGCTGCCCTAAACTTAGTCTTCTCAGAATAAAACATTCTGGTATTTTGCTCCTATACCGATCAAGATAGGAATGCCTTTTACTCCCCTGTCTGGGACTAGCGATCCCATGCCTGAGCCTCAATCTGGATATACCCTGCCGGTTTTTGCCTGTGCCGCGGCGATCGCAGCTTTGAAGTGGTTACGGCAACCGCAGTCAATTCCGGCAGTCACGGTTGATTTGATCAAGCCAGCAAAAAAGGTTGAGATTCCGATTGAACAGGTAGCCGGAGTCGGCGGGGCAGCCCTGGCAATTACTCGCAGCGAGCCGGGGGAAAATCTTGATTTAACCCGCCATACTCCGATCTGGGCCTGGGTGAGTTGGGGGTCACCCGATCAAGCGGAACCAATTCTGCTGGAGGGCGGAGAAGGTGTGGGCAAGGTAGCAGAGTCAGATGGAATTCAATCCCCAGCCATCTATGCCTATGCTCGTGACTTATTTCAGGCAAACCTCAACCCTTTACTGCAACCCGGAGAAACCCTGGCAGTCACAATTGTCTTGCCAGAGGGCCGGGCGCTGGCGACCCGAACCTCTAATTCAGCCTTTGGGATTGTCGAGGGGCTATCTTTATTGGGAACCAGCGGGATTGCCCAACCCTTGAGTGCCCCAGCCCAATTGGAGCAGTTTCGCCAGCAACTGCAACAAACAGCGCAGCAGACTAACTGTGTGGTTTTTTGTTTAGGTGAAAATGGCCTAGATCTGGCCCAGCAGCTGGGGATTGATCCCCGGCTGCGGCTGAAAACAGCTAATTGGCTCGGCCCTTTGCTGGTGGAAGCAGGCTTGCAAGGGATTAAGGCAATTTTACTGTTGGGCTATCACGGCAAGTTAATTAAACTCGCTGGGGGGATCTTTCACACCCACCATCACCTTGCCGATGCCCGCCAGGAGATCCTCACCGCCTACGGCGC
>JBGTDP010000067.1:0-13230 GCA_041748255.1 Thermosynechococcaceae cyanobacterium
GTCATCTTCAGCTTGTGGGGTCCAAAGAACTTCCAGGGCTAGGAGTTGCTCACTGGAGACCGCACCAAGTTGATTTAGAGCTTGACGCAGATCATCGGCGGAATTAACCGCAGGTACTTTTAAGTTACCCTGGGCAGCAACTAGCAAAGTAACAACAATATATTCTCCAGGTGCCTGAGTCATCAGTTGCTGAGACTTCTCAGCTGCGCTCAAGGCTTTTTGCTCTGCTTGGCGAAGTTGCCGATTAACATTTGACAGGGTTTCTTCAGAAAATTTACTGCGCTCAGTTAAAGCCAAGCGATTGAACTTTTCCTCTGCGGACTCTAGGCGACTTTGCTGAGACTCTATGCTCGCATAGGTCCAGTACTCAGGATGGCGCAACAGCGAGAGAGTTGTCTCTTGCAGCACCAGGTCTAAGCCTTCACTGGACCCAGTATCAGCGTTTTGAGCAATTCGGTTGAGATCGGCTTGTAACTCCCGGGCTTCGGCCAGCAGCCCCACTTGTAGCTTGGTTAGAGAGACAGGCGGATTGGTAGAACTGTTTGAGTAGCCCCCAGAGCCTTCACTGTCACCAGTTCGTCGGAAGCTGGAGACTAAAAAGTTGGCGATCGCAATAAAGATTAAGATCGAAAACAGCCCGCCAAATCCGCCGCCGACTCCCAAGAAGGGGATCAGGAAGGGAAAGCCAAATCCGCCACCCCCACGGGGATAACCAGGACTGTAATACCCACCCCCATAGCCCCCACCGCCAGGGCGCGGGGCCATTCGAGTTGGGGCAGGTCGTCGGAAGCTACCGCCACCGATGCGACCTCCGCCACGGGCAGCCAGGGCATCGTGGGCATTACTAAAAACAAATGCCATTACCAAACTCAGGACCAGAAGGGGGCGCAGGAGTGGCTTTAGGGTTGAATGTAATTTCTTCATATCTGCTCGTCTTAGCACATTTAGAATTGCTAGCTTTAGTCGGCTACAGTTGCCAGGAGGAAGACTGGATTTCTTGGTTTCTTTCTTTATACTCTATCGTTTTCCAGTCAGGGGGTAAGCTGTCTGGGGGTGGATTCCCGAATCTGGATTCCTGAAGGAAAAAAGAAGAGGTAAAAATGAGTGACCTGATCTTGGCACCCGCCCATCAGCTGGCTCGGATGATCCGGGGGCGAGAGGTTTCTGCTCTGGAGGTGACCGAGGCCCACTTAAACCAAATTGCCGAACATAACTCAAAGCTGAACGCTATTTGCACATTGGATCAAGAGAATGCCCGTGCTAGCGCAAAGCTTGCGGATGAAGCCCTGAGTAGAGGAGAAAACTGGGGAGCTTTACATGGGGTGCCGATTACCATCAAAGACATTTTTGAAACCGCCGGACTCCGGACCACAGCCGGTTACATCCCCCTCAAAGACTACGTTCCGCAGCAAGACGCGACTGTGGTTTCCCGGCTTAAAGCAGCTGGAGCTGTGATTTTAGGGAAAACGAATCTAGCAGAACTAGCAGGGGATTTTCAAAGTACCAATTCCCTCTTTCCCCAAGTCAACAATCCCTGGAATCTGGACTATACGCCAGGGGGGAGTTCTGGCGGGAGTGCGGCTGCGATCGCCGCTGGGCTTTCACCGTTAGATATTGGCAATGATATTGCCGGTTCTGTGCGCCAGCCCGCTCACTTTTGTGGCGTTTATGGCTTGAAGCCAACTGATCGCCGCATCTCTACAGCCGGAATGATTCCGGAAGTACCGGGAATGACTCACTGTCTGCGACAGATGATCACCGTGGGCTGTTTTGGGCGATCGCTAGAAGATCTTCGCCTTTGTTTCTCCCTGATCGCCGGAGCCGATTCACGTCGCCCAGATGTGCCGCCAATTCCACTGGATATACCCTCTAGCAAATTGTTGCAGAATCTAAAAATTGCCTGGATTGATCAATGGTCAGAGGTTCCGGTGAGTCAAGAAATTCAGGCGGTGATGCAGGCAGTGGCCCGAAAGCTTGCTCAATCTGTTGCTCAGGTGGAATGCTGGCTGCCTCAAGACTTTGACTTGTCTAAAATTCTCAACTTGTACACAAGAGTAGCCGCTTACATTAACGTCTACGCTCAACCCAAGGATCGCTACAATCTCAAGCGCAGTGTGAAGCAAATCTTTCGCAGTGCCACCCAAGGGGATAAAGAACTTCGAGGTTTGGGGGATTTCAGTCGTGTGCTGCCTGAACTATTAAACCCGAGTTTGAAAGGATATTTTGAAGCATTGACACAACGCGATCGCTTCACTGCTCAAATAGACAATGCCCTTGAACCCTGGGATGTTTGGCTGACTCCGATGGCGGCCACCCCCGCCTTTACCCATCGCCCCGCCTGGAGCGCTATCGATATTGACGGCAAATCCTATCCCCATGCTGTGGCAAACGGCGCTTATACAATGCCCTTTAACCTCAGCGGCCACCCGGCAGTGGTCATCCCCATTGGCCAGACGCAGAATGGATTGCCGATCGGGGTGCAAATCATTGGCAAGCGCTGGCGGGAAATGGAGCTATTGGCGATCGCCCAGCAACTTGACAAACTAATCGGTGACTTCCGGCATCCCCCTGGTTACTAAACCGTTCTAACCACCGCCAACGATCGTGACGACTTCTAAGCGATCGCCGGGTTGAACCTGGGTTTGGTCCCAAAACTGCCGATGCAAAATTTCGCCATTGTATTCCACCGCCACCAGCCGGGGATTAAACCCCAATTGCTCTAAGAGTTGCGGCAGTGTCTGGGCAGCACAGCGGTAGGGGTTGCCGTTGACAGACAGCTCAATTGTCTGGGCAGTTGGGTCTGAATCAACCATGGCGCTAATTCCTGGGACTAGAGGGGGGAGTGGATAACTGCGAGAGCAACGCCTGAGTGGTCTGCAGTGGATTGGTCGCCTGCATAATTGCCCGGACTACGGCGATTCCCTGGGCACCAGCAGCCAGAACTTCTGCCAAGTTGGCAGAATCGATCCCGCCAATGGCGTACCAGGGCACAGAGGCATTCTCAGCCGCATAGCGAATATACTCTAAGCCAGCAGCAGCCTTTCCAGCTTTGGTGGGCGTTTCATAGACTGGACCGACCCCAATGTAGTCAGCCCCCTCAGCGATCGCCTGGGCCATTTCTGCAGGATTTGTAGTTGAGCGCCCTATAAGGCGTTGTGGCCCTAAAACTTGGCGAGCCAGGGCAATGGGAATATCCTGTTGGCCCAGATGTACCCCATCAGCATCAACTGCTAGAGCAATATCAACGCGATCGTTGATGATCAATAGCGCATTGTATTGATTACATAGCTCCCGAAGTTTCCGGGCAATTTGCAGCCGGGTGGTGTCATCTGCAGATTTATCCCGATGTTGAACCAGTGTTAAGCCGCCCCTTAATGAGGCTTCCACCACCTCAAATAAATTTTCCACAGTGGCTGTGACTAGATAAAGCCGAGACTGAAGCAGCCTTTGGTAGGTGTCTCGAACCAGCAGCGCACTTTCTAAGCTGTAGACTTGGTAGCGAATTTGTTTGCAGGCGGTGGCCATCTCCGGGCGATAGAGCTTGCCATACTCCTCTAATACTCGCAGGGCCTCTTGGACGCGGCTGAGGTTTGCCTGCAAGACCGCTTGAATGTCCAGACGATGTTCTTCCTGAGGATGGGTTAAGCGGGTTCCAGGATCCGCTGGGGTATTGCGAGCCAGTCGTAACTCAAAACTATGCCAGCGGGCGAGTTCCTGGCGAAGTTGCTTGCATTTATCTGTCAGCAGCCCATTTTGCTGGCCAAATCGGCACCATTCTTCTACTACTCTCAATCCCTCCCGGGCCCGATCGAGATTGGCATCTAAAATCCGGCAGAGAGTTAGATCAGGGCTAGACATCCACCTGGGAACAATACAGACAACTTTTCCATCGTAACAGTCTAGTTTGACTGCTGCGGTTGTATTTATCCTGTGTTAGCTTTGGCTGACCGATTCTGACTTGCTCACCGCTGGGTGCGTCTAGCGACTTTTGGTTAAGGGGATTAATTTAACTATCTTTCAAGCATTAATCACTCCGCTGAAGCTAGCTGGGCAAATGTTACTTTTGCCCAGCTAGCAACTGAATATCCCCGTCTTAAGCCCCCTAAATGTTATTGAATGCTCCTCGCTGAGCAGATAGCAGTGTCACTTACTGGAATAGTTTCTTTCATCTAAAGAAGCTAGCTCCGATTCCTTTAACAATTTCTCTTGCTCTCTAAGCCGTCATGAAGAGATTACCCGTTGCGTTAATTGCTGGGGCCATTTTGGGCTCCTGGAGTGGATTTGGCCCCGGACAGGCAGCAACCTTTGGACAGCAGGAACTTGACCAAAGTAAATTTGTGGCGATCGCGGCCCCCTACCATGACGGTGCCTATTACAAACTGCTGATCATTGAGCAGGTTTCTGAGTCTCAACCCTGCTGGGCAGAAACCAACCCTGCTACCGGTGAGATTGATCCCTTGTTGTTAAAGTTTGACTTTACGAACATTTGTGGCCGCAGCTCTGACGGCAACAGCTACTCTATCCGTCGGGCTGGCCAAGATTTAGCCATGGAATACGGCCTCCGGGTTGTTAAGCGGGAAGGCTATCTGGCTTTGATTGGTGCTGCCCATGATAATCCCACTGGGCCAGCGATTGAAATTGGTCGCACTCAGTCAATCAGCTCAGGGTTTACGAAGATCACTTTGAATCCTGGTTGGCAACTTACTAAAAGAACTTTTAATGACAAGACCCTGGGTCACATTTACCTGACCCATGATACCCCTGTCCCAGATCCTGGCACGCCCCGGCTGGCTAATCGTCCCGCCTCCCAGCAGTCACCGAAGGTTACTTCGCAGCCCCAGCCAGTAAGGTCTTCTCAGAAATCAACTTCCGTTGCTGTGACCACGAGAACCTCTAACAATTCTAGTAACAATTCCAGAAAAACCTCTAAAACACCAGCCTTATTTCAGCGACCCGTTGCCAAGGCATCCACACCAACTTCCACCTCTAGGGCTACTCCAGCGACTGCGATTGAGATTCCTGTGGAGCTCAGTCCACCGCCATCAACTCCGGCTCCCCGCCCTCAGGCAGTCTCACCACCAGCAGCGGGAGTAGGGGGTGAGACTGCCGTTGCCTTGCCGCCCCCTCTCACCCAAGACTCAGCCGATCAGCCAGCTCTTCCGGTTCTGACTGCTGGAGCCCCGGCCCTGCCTGGGTCTAGTCCGCCCCCAAGTACTCAACCAATTAGCAGCTCTCCACCTGCGGCGACTCCTGAAGCGGTGACAGCGGTTGCAGGTTCTCGCTATCGAGTTTTGGTTGAAACCCCTAATTCCCAGCGCCAAGATCAGATTCGAGAACTAGTGCCGGATGCCTTTCGTGCCTCTTACCAGGGAAGACCAGCCATGCAAGTCGGCTCTTTTGAAAATCAAGCTGAGGCAGAAACGGTTATTGAGTTGATGAAGAAGAACGGTTTCAACCCTGTGGTTGATGTCTCTGCGGCAAATCCTTCGACAATGGATATTGGCACCAGTAATCAGGCCCTGCTCCCGGTGCCTCAGGCCCCGATTCCCATGGGTTCCGGTAGTACCCCTGTTGTCTACGATCCTAAAAATGCGATCGGGTCAGCCAATGATCCGCCCCCACCGCCAGAACTGAGAACAGTTTTAGGCCATCGCTATCGAGTGATGGTATCAGCCCAGAATTCAGCTCAACAAGCCCAAATTCGCTCGCTGGTTCCGGACGCCTTTCGTGCCTCTTATCAAGGGAAATCTATGATGCAGGTCGGGGCTTTTAAGCAGCGCTCTGAGGCCGATCCGGTAATCCAGTTGATGAGTAGTAATGGTTTTCAACCCATTCTAGATGTGAATCAATAGGCTATGCTCTAAAAGAGAAACAATTTTGATCTAAATCCTGAAAAACTTGGCAGAGGGCCCCCATGGATGAGTTGCGAGCAGCCCTAGAGCTGGCGACCGACGATGAGCTAACGGACTTAACAGAAATTTTATTCTGCCGAAAGTTTAATCCGTTAGACTATCTCCAGGGGCTAGACCCAGTTGAAGTTGAAAGCCAAGCCCTTGATCAACGCTTAGATGCTGTAGAACAGCGGTTTCGCTTTCTGGCCGCAGATGGCATTACAGTTTTAAAAGGCAAAACTGCTCAAGTTACCTATCGTCAAGTTTTGATTAGGGTTTGCCGTTATCTGAAGTTGCCCTACTCAACCGCTCTATCGACCACCGATCTAGAAGCAGAAATATTTTTGCATTTGCTCCATCGCGCCTGGCGGCAACTTCCTCAATCTGAGCAACGAGTGTTAATGCGACGCATCCAAGCTTCCGTTGAGGATGCCAATTTTCCTGAGTCTGCGGCTATTTCTCTGCATGATCCGCTGCGGTTACTCCTAGAAGGAGGAAGTGCCCTGGCCGTCAGTTCTTGGATTCGGCCTGTGCTGCTACAGCAGGTGGCCCGGCAGTTTGCAGCTCATTTTGCTGCCCATCAAGCAGCGATGGGAGCCCTGATGGGCGGGAGTAAGGCAGCGCTAGAAATTCCTACCCAAGTTGCCCTGCACTCAGCTAAACGGGGGATGGCGATTAGCACTGCCCGCTATGGAGCAACTCGTAGTGCTTTGGCCTTTATGGGATCGGCCCTTTGGGTTTGGTTTGTAGCTGACTTAGGCTGGCGGGCGATCGCCACAAATTACGGGCGAGTAATTCCCACGGTTTTTGCCTTAGCTCAGATTCGCCTCACCCGGGCTGAAACTTTTCATCCTGCCTAGCCCAGATGAGCCCAGGGGAACACACTTGGTTTGCCGCCTCTAATTTTGTGATCCTGGGGTTGCTCCTGGGGTTTGCGATCGCCCATAGCGGTTTGGCCGCCCTGCGGACCTGGGGGGAGGATAAAATTGGCCCCCGTGGATATCGGGTGATCTTTGCCAGCGTCAGTCTGACCTTAGCGGTGATCACGATTGTTTACTTTCTCAATCACCGTTACGACGGGGTGCAGCTTTGGCAAGTTCAAGGCTTGCCGGGAATCAAGTCTACTGTCTGGATTTTATCGGCAATTTCCTTTTTATTTTTGTATCCGGCGACCTTCAACTTGCTTGAAATTGCTGCGATTTTAAAACCGCAGGTGCATATTTTCGAGACCGGGATCATCCGGATCACCCGACATCCGCAGATGGTGGGACAGGTGATCTGGTGTTTTGCCCACACCCTTTGGATCGGGACTAGCTTTACCCTGATCACCTCGATGGGGTTGGTTACTTATCATTTGTTTGGGGTTTGGCATGGCGATCGCCGCCTGCGGGATCGCTATGGTCAATCTTTTGAAACCTTGATATCGAATACCTCAGTGTTTCCGTTTTGGGCCCTCCTCAAGGGACGGCAACAGTTGAAATGGCAAGAGTTTCTTCGTCCTGCCTATCTGGGGGTTGTGGGCTTTGTGATCTTAATTTGGTGGGCTCATCCGCTGATGATCCGTGCAGCTGGGAACGTTGACTGGTAGCATGATCCCAAGCTCCACGTCCTGTGGATTAGCTTGCAATGATTTCATGAGGAATTATGGTGTTGTCGGTGAACGAGCACACGTTCAAGCCAGAGGTTTTAGAAGCTCCCACCCTCGTTTTGGTCAGCTTTTGGGCTCCCTGGTGTGGTCTGTGCCATGTGATTGATCCCCTGCTAAAACGATTTGAGGCCCAGTGGCCAGAATCTATCAAACTGGTTCGGATTAATGCCGATGAAAATTTCAAGCTAGCCAATGATTATCAGTTGATCAGCCTGCCCACGGTCTTGTTGTTTGACCAGGGACAGCTACGGTATCGTCTAGACGGGCTTGAGTCCCACACAGATATTCGCCGCTCCCTGGGACAAATGCTGGAGAAAATTACCAGGTCTGCCCAGCTCCCAGCCAGGGTCAACTAGGGTTGCTTTAAAGCTTAAGGCTTTGCTAGGGAAAGGTTTTTGAACTATCTCAGTGCTGCTGATCTCTAACAAAGGAAAGAGGTAATCTCCTCTCTGGCAAATTAGAACCCTGATATGTGGCAAGGCTAACGGTTTGGCAGCCAGCTTGTGTCACAATGTTAAGGACTTTGCCAACCAAGCAAAATTGAACATAGGCGTCAATAATGGAACCGATATATCAGTATGCCTGGCTGATTCCAGTCTTACCGCTGGTGGGCGCGATTTTTGTAGGGCTAGGACTGATTTCGTTTAATAAAACTGCAAATGCCCTGCGGCAACTGAATGCCGTGTTTGTGGTTTCGATGCTGGGAGCAGCAATGGTCCTTTCCTTTGTGCTGCTCTGGAGTCAGGTGCATGGGCACGAGCCTTTCCTGCGGACCTTTGAGTGGGCTGCAGCGGGGAACTTCCATCTGACCATGGGATATACCATTGACCATTTGACAGCTTTCATGCTCGTGATTGTGACCACTGTCGCCTTTTTGGTCATGATTTATACCGATGGCTATATGGCCCATGACCCAGGCTATGTGCGCTTCTATGCCTATCTCAGCCTGTTTAGCGCCTCAATGCTGGGCCTGGTGGTTAGCGTTAACCTGGTGGAGGTCTACATTTTTTGGGAACTCGTTGGCATGTGCTCCTACTTGCTAATTGGGTTTTGGTTTGACCGCAAAGCCGCTGCCGATGCTTGTCAAAAGGCTTTTGTAGTCAACCGAGTGGGGGATTTTGGTCTGCTGCTGGGAATTTTAGGGCTTTACTGGGCAACCGGAAGCTTTGACTTTGAGGTGATTGGCGATCGCCTGCAGCAGTTGATTACCTCAGGAACTCTCAGTGTTGGCTTAGCTAGCCTGTTTGGAATTTTGGTCTTTCTGGGGCCGGTGGCTAAATCGGCCCAGTTTCCACTGCATGTTTGGCTTCCAGATGCCATGGAAGGTCCGACGCCGATTTCAGCCTTGATCCATGCCGCAACAATGGTTGCCGCCGGAGTTTTCTTAATTGCCCGGATGTTTCCGGTTTTCGAAGGGTTGCCAGTAGTCATGAGTGTGATTGCCTGGACAGGGGCCCTGACAGCCCTCCTGGGGGCAACCATTGCTATCACCCAAAATGACATCAAAAAGGGCTTGGCCTACTCCACAATTTCTCAGTTAGGCTACATGGTTTTGGCTATGGGCGTTGGGGCCTATTCTGCCGGGTTATTTCACCTGATGACCCATGCCTACTTTAAGGCTATGTTGTTCCTGGGATCTGGCTCGGTCATCCATGGGATGGAATCTGTTGTTGGCCATGACCCAGCCCTGGCTCAAGATATGCGCTTGATGGGGGGGCTACGCAAGTATATGCCAATGACAGCCTTAACTTTTCTAGTGGGGTGTCTGGCCATTTCTGGGATTCCGCCTTTTGCTGGGTTTTGGTCCAAGGATGAAATCCTGGAAGCGGCTTTAACCGCTAACCCTCTGCTTTGGATTGTGGGTTGGCTAACCGCTGGAATCACGGCTTTTTACATGTTCCGAATGTATTACGCCACGTTTGAAGGCAACTTTCGCGGCAATGAGTCTCAGCTGCGCCAGCAGCTAAAAACTGAGAGCAACGAAATGGCCTATGCCTTTGGCCCTGGGGCTATGGATCCTAAGGAACTTACCCTCCCCTCTCCCAGCCAAACCTCGGATCACAACGCCCACACTCATAGCAGTTCTCCCCATGAATCGCCGTTGACGATGACCCTGCCGCTATTAATCTTAGCGGTGCCTTCAGCCTTGATCGGGCTTCTAGGAACGCCGATTGACAACTTCTTTGAGGGCTTTATCCATGCCCCAGGGAAAGCTATGGAAGTTATGGAAACCGCTGCTGAATTTAATTGGACTGAGTATTTAGTTCTAGCCAGTGCCTCTGTGGGAATTGCCTTGGTTGGAATCACCCTGGCCTCTTTGATGTATCTCAGGCATCAAATTGATCCCAAGGCCATTGCGGATAAGATTCAACCGCTTTATCAGTTCTCCTTCCACAAGTGGTACTTTGACGAGTTTTACGAGTCAGTCTTTGTGCGTGGCTGTCGCCGCCTGGCCCGCCAGATTTTAGAAGTGGACTATAACGTTGTGGATGGCGCAGTCAACTTGACTGGATTTGTGGCGCTACTGAGTGGCGAGGGCCTTAAGTACCTTGAGAGCGGCAAAGCCCAATTTTATGCGCTGGTGATTTTTGTGGCCCTGCTGGGGTTTGTGATTGTTGCCGCTTAGCCTGACTCAAAGTGTCTTTAAAGCTTTGGAATGACCTCAAGAAGGATGACCAATCTCTAGTGTGAGTTGAGATGAATACTGCTGAATTTCCCTGGCTAACGACGATTATTCTGTTCCCAATTTTGGCCTCCTTTTTGATCCCGTTTATTCCCGATCATGAGGGCAAAACGGTCCGCTGGTACGCGCTGGGAGTAGGTCTACTTGACTTTGCCCTGATTGTCTATACCTTTTATACCCAGTACGACTTCTCTGATTCTGGGCTGCAGTTGGTTGAGAGCTATGCTTGGGTTCCCCAGTTGGGGTTGAACTGGTCTGTGGCTGCCGATGGTCTCTCGATGCCACTGATCTTGTTGACCGGGTTTATCACCACCCTGGCAACTTTAGCGGCCTGGCCGGTGACCTTTAAGCCTCGATTATTTTATTTTCTGATCCTGGCAATGTATGGGGGCCAGATTGCGGTTTTTGCCGTTCAAGATATGCTGGTCTTCTTTTTGGTTTGGGAACTGGAGTTGATTCCGGTCTATCTACTGCTGGCAATTTGGGGGGGTAAAAAGCGTCTCTATGCCTCGACAAAGTTTATTCTCTATACGGCTGGCAGCTCTTTATTTATTTTAATTGCCGCCCTGGCGATGGCCTTTTATGGGGACTCGATCACCTTTGATATGAGATCGCTGGGCCTCAAGGATTATTCCCTAAACTTTCAACTGTTGGTCTATGGCGGGTTCCTAATTGCCTATGGGGTAAAGTTACCCATCGTTCCGCTGCACACCTGGCTACCGGATGCCCACGGAGAGGCAACCGCCCCGGTTCACATGCTCCTAGCGGGCATTCTTCTAAAGATGGGGGGGTATGCCTTAATCCGGATGAATGTTGAGATGCTGCCGGAGGCCCATGTTTATTTTGCCCCGGCCCTGATCATTCTCGGGGTGGTCAATATCATCTACGCAGCTTTGACCTCCTTTGCCCAGCGAAACTTGAAGCGCAAAATTGCCTATTCCTCCATTTCTCACATGGGATTTGTCCTAATTGGGATTGCTTGTTTTACGGATTTGGGTCTGAGTGGGGCAGTCTTACAAATGGTTTCCCACGGGATGATTGGAGCCAGTCTGTTTTTCTTGGTTGGGGCAACCTACGATCGCACCCACACCTTAATCTTGGATGAGATGGGGGGGGTAGCCAAAAAAATGCCCAAGGTATTTGCCATGTGGACCACCTGCTCTCTTGCCTCTTTGGCCCTGCCGGGAATGAGTGGGTTTGTGGCCGAACTGATGGTCTTTGTTGGCTTGGCCACCAGCGATGCCTACAATCCTACCTTTAAGGTTCTGGTTTTATTTCTGGCGGCGGTGGGGGTGATTTTAACCCCGATTTATTTGCTCTCGATGTTGCGAGAGATCTTTTACGGGCCTGAAAACAAAGAACTAACCGACCATGAAGTCCTGGTTGATGCCGAACCTAGAGAAATTTTTATTATTGCCAGCTTAATGGTGCCGGTGATTGGGATTGGCTTGTATCCAAAAATGTTGACTCAGATTTACGACGCTAAAACCCTGCAGCTAGTTGCCCGAGGTCGGGAGTTGGTCCCCACCCTGACTCGCCCCAATACTTCTGTCAAGATTGCAGAGGGGATCAAATTCGTTGAGCAGCCAACTCAGGCTCCTGCCATTCCCAGTCTTGAAGCCAGTAAGTGAAACTGTAATCGACCCGTCTTTTGGTGGCTTTAGCTTTTGAATGGCAACAGCAGTTGTTTCCATTTAGGCTGATTCAGAAGATACTAGATAGGATCGTCAAAGGATGATTTGATGATTATCGACTTGCTGTGACCTAAACTCAGTTTATTTAGGGATGGGGGACTGGGATGAATGAGCCCGGAGTGGGAGCGCCCAAAAAACTGTTGCTGATTGATGATGATCCAAACCTGGTTTTGTTGGTAAAGGATTATCTTGAATACCAGGGCTACACGGTCATGACCGCTGAAAACGGTCAAGAGGCTTTGCAGGTTCTAGAACAAGCCCAGCCGGATTTAATCATCTGCGATGTGATGATGCCGGAAATGGACGGCTATGCTTTTGTCAAGCACATCCGGAGCAACCCCACAACCAGTTGGATGCCGGTTTTGTTTCTCTCCGCTAAAGGTCAAAGTCAGGATCGGATTAAGGGCTTGAGTACTGGGGCAGATGTTTATATGGTCAAGCCCTTTGAGGCCGAAGAATTATCGGCTCAGATTGAAGCCTCCCTTAACCAAGCTGATCGACTGGCACAGCGTCAGGAACCATGCTCGGAGACGGAATTGACGATTCACATCCCCTTTGAGGTCGAGCTAACCCCAACTGAAGCTAAAGTTGTGCAGCTTGTTGCCCGAGGAATGTCAAATCGAGAAATTGCCGATGATCTTTGTGTAAGCCAACGCACGGTTGAGAGCCACGTCAGCAACATGCTGGGAAAAACAGGGCTTCACAACCGCACTGAGCTAGCCCGCTGGGCAATTGAGAGCAAAATTTCCTAAGTTAACTTGGGCTTTGCTTAACTGGGCTATGGCTTGCGCTGCTCCCAACGGAACAACCCTACCATCAAGGTGAAAACCCCAACTTGGAGGGCCAAGCTGAGAACCGTTGAGCTGAGATTTTCGCCAGCCAGGACCTTGAAGCAGAAAACCCAACCGCCAATCAAGGCAGAGGCGGCAAAAGCCAGATACAAAAATTGCCTCACTCCTCGGTAGGGAGCTTTTGCTTCGGCTCTTAAGCGGGATAGGGCTTGATCACTAAGGTTTGGTTTGGGGGTTTTAGGGGAGCTAGGCTCCGGTGTTGGTTTGGTCATTCAATGCTTGGGTTAATCTCATTGCTAGTTTTATTGTCTTAAATTTTGCCCAACCCTTGTCACTCACGATCACAAATTAAGCCCAGCTTAGGGATTCATTTCAATTTCTAGCCTGATATACTGGTTATTCGCTTTGCTGATGCCGATGTAGCTCAGTGGTAGAGCACTCGATTCGTAATCGAGCGGTCGCGAGTTCAAATCCCGCCATCGGCTTTTTGGATAAAAATTATTCAATCTCTTGGGGGCGTATT
>JBGTDP010000068.1:0-14281 GCA_041748255.1 Thermosynechococcaceae cyanobacterium
GTGGATGTGTTGTCAGGCTTGGCAGCAGTGGCCGTCACCCAAGGCTATACTCGTCCCGTGGTAGGAGCCGGACGGGGGATTGCGATTGAGGCCGGGCGGCATCCGGTCGTCGAGCAATCTTTAGCGCCAGGGTTCTTTGTCCCCAATGCCACTCAGCTTGGCAGCCAAGACAATCAACCCGCCAATCCCGACCTCGTGATTCTCACTGGTCCCAATGCCAGCGGCAAAAGCTGCTACCTGCGTCAGGTGGGACTAATTCAGCTCATGGCCCAGACGGGAAGTTTTGTCCCAGCAGCAGCGGCAAGTCTGGGGATTTGCGATCGCATTTTTACCCGGGTCGGAGCAGTGGATGATCTGGCAACGGGGCAATCGACCTTTATGGTGGAGATGAATGAGACGGCCAATATTCTCAACCACGCCACCCCGGCTTCTTTGGTTTTGCTGGACGAAATTGGTCGTGGCACCGCTACCTTTGATGGTCTCTCTATTGCCTGGGCAGTTGCTGAATATTTAGCCACCCAGCTTAAAGCCCGGACAATTTTTGCCACCCATTACCACGAACTCAATCAGCTAGCCTCGCTGTTCCCCAACATCGCCAACTACCAGGTGACAGTCAAAGAGCTGCCGGAGCAGATTATCTTTTTGCACCAGGTTCAACCAGGGGGAGCCAGCCGCTCCTATGGCATTGAGGCTGGCAGATTAGCTGGTCTTCCAGCCCCGGTGATTCACCGGGCTCAGCAGGTCATGAACCAAATTGAAAAACACAGCAAGATTGCGATCGGATTACGCAAAGGCAATTCCCCTCACCCTAAACCCGTTAAACCCGATCAGCCGTCCCAGCAGTTTGAACTACCGCTTTAAATTGCCTCAAACATAAAAATTGGGATGTAAATTTTACATCCCAATTTTCGAGAAATAGGTTTTGCTGCCCGCCTTTAGGGGTCGAAGGCAGCCCCATTCATTAGTAGAGCTCTTCTTCTTGATGGGTTTGGATAGTGCAATCAGAAGTGGGATAGGCGACACAGGTCAACACATACCCAGCTTCGATCTGGTCGTCATCTAAGAAAGACTGATCAGATTGGTCAACGTTGCCTTCAACCATCTTGCCAGCACAGGTGGAGCAAGCTCCTGCCCGACAGGAGAAAGGCAAATCAATTCCTTGCTCCTCAGCAACATCGAGAATGTACTCGTCATCAGGCACTTCAATCGTGGTATCGAGCCCTTCAGCTTCGTTTACGAGTTTGACTTTAAAACTTGCCATGCAGCGATCCTCTCATTTCATGGAAACGGCTATTAAGGTTTTGAAACGCAGATACTTGTATTCCAACTTGATTGTTCTGGCTTTCAAAACCTTTCAATTTCGATACTACGGGAAAAATCGGGTTTATACCCATCGATAGGTAGATATACTGTAACGGGATTTGTAATCAAACGTTAAGCTATGAACTTGAATTGCTTATGAAAGCTTAAAAAGTTTTGCTATTGAGCTATCCTTCCCCAGGGTCAAGGGTGATGCAAAATGCTCTGCAATTCGCAATTCTGCTGGCCGAGCTACATCAGTTCTGAAAATTCCAGGGGCATAGCAGATTCAAATATTTAAATGCTTTGAATTAATCCCTAAATCTAGGCAGGCGGTACAGGACTTATCAATCCTTGCTGTCCCAATCAAGGTAGGATAAACAATCATTTTCCTTGCTGCTATTGGGCTTAATTTGTTGATAACCTCAGATTCTCCTGAATTCCTGCAATTTGAAGCTGATTTTGTCGCATCCCTACGTTGTATTCCCATGCAAGTTCGCTTGAAGCTGGATACTTGCGGGGTGAAGTTAAAGCTCGCCCACTGGCATCAATTTAACCATGCCCAGCGGCAGATGTTGGTTGTGCTGCCCTGTCAATCTTCAGCAGAAATTCAAGCCTATCGAAATAAGTTGCAGGATCTAGTGCTAGAGCACACAGGATCCGTTCCTAAGGATCTGCCGATCGATCCTGAACCGGCCTGGCTAAGGGAAACAATGATTCCTGGGCCAGTGGAGGAAAAAGCCCAGGAAGTCGGGGCTAAGCTAGCCCTAGGACAGTGGCAACAATTAACGCCGCTGCAGCGGTTTGCCCTAATCAAGCTCAGTCGCCCCGGCCATGAAAATCGAAATTTTCTCCCGGCAATCAAGGAATTTAAGCTGGTTTGAGCTGACGGATTTGATCCTAGCAATGGCAGGGGAAAACACCAGTTGGGGAGATTTTGCCTCTGTAAGAATTGTTTATCCTGCAGGAACAGCAATTAAAGACTTGAAATGGAAACCAAACAGCTTGGGAATACAGAGATTACGATCAGCGCCATTGGCTTAGGGGCAATGCCGCTCTCTCTAAGTAGTCGACCCCCGGAAGCCCAGGCGATCGCTACAATTCACCAAGCCCTGGATCTCGGCGTCACTTTAATTGATACGGCTGATTCTTACTGCCAGGACGAAGCTGACAAGCACCACAACGAGCGCCTGATTGCCAAGGCCCTGCAACAGTACAGCGGCGACACCAGCTCTGTTACCGTTGCCACCAAAGGCGGACTGATGCGCCCCCAGGACAGTTGGACCCGCAACGGCAACCCGAACCATCTGCGGCAAACCATCCAGGCTAGCTTTGAGGCCCTCGGAGGAGAAAGCCCCATAAGCTTGTGGCAGTACCATGCCCCGGACCCGGACTATGCAATTGCTGACTCTCTGGCTCCTGCCCAGGAAGCAGTTGCCGAAGGCAAAATCCGGCATATTGGCGTTTCCAACTTTTCTCTAGGGCAAATCCAGCAGGCTCGGGAGCGGGTTGAGATTGTCTCAGTGCAGAATCAATACAATCCTTGGCACCGCCAGCCCGAATTCGATGGTACTTTAGCGTATTGCCAACAGGAAGGCTTGAGCTTTTTCCCCTGGAGTCCTTTGGGGGGTAGTCGGCGGGTCAGTCAACTTCAAAATATCAGTGCCCTAGCGGCGCTGGCCCAGGAAAAAGAGGTCTCCGTTTACTGTATTGTTCTAGCCTGGCTAAGAGCCAAGTCTGCTGCGGTTGTGCCGATCCCAGGGGCCAGTAAACCTACAAGTATTGCCGACTCAGTTCAGGCAACTGAGGTGGCCTTATCGGCCCAGGAAGTGGAACGCATTGACCGGGCTACCGCTGCTTGAGGGATTAACGCCTTGGCATGATCACTTAGGGCTTTTCAAGATAGGTTGTAGCGGTACTCCTGCAACCCTTGCCCCCCAGTGATGATTGACCTCTATACCTTTACTACGCCCAACGGTCGCAAAGCCTCGATCATGCTAGAGGAAGTTGGCCTGGACTATAACGTCCATAAAATTGACATCACCAAAGATCAACAGTTTACCCCCGAGTTCGTGGCGATTAATCCCAACAGCAAGATCCCGGCGATCGTTGATCAAGAAACCAACATAACTGTGTTTGAATCGGGGGCCATCTTAATCTATCTAGCAGAGAAAACCGGTCAGTTGCTTCCTACATCGCAACCACAGCGCTTTCAAGTTTTGGAGTGGCTGATGCTGCAGATGGGTAGCATTGGGCCGATGTTTGGTCAGTTAAACCACTTTAAAAAGTTTGCCCCGGAGCAGATCCCCTACGCGATCGCCCGCTACGAAAAAGAAACCCTGCGCCTTTACGGCGTTTTAGACCAACAGCTTTCTGGGCAGGAGTTTCTCTGTGGCGATTACTCGATCGCTGATATTGCCACCTATCCCTGGGTAGCCATTTACGACTTTCAAGGGTTAACGCTGGATCATCACCCCAATCTCAGGCGTTGGGTGGAGACGATTGAAGCCCGCCCGGCGGTGCAGCGAGGCATGACCATTCCGCAATAAAGCTTGGCGGCGGCTGGAATTCTGCAGTTGCGATCGGTATCTTCATTGACTGCCACTTGATTTCCTTGGAGTTGACCTAGAGGAGAAAGACCTGTGAATCTAATCCACCTGCTCCTGCAAACGTCCTGGATCACTGTGGCCCTGGCGGCTTTGACGGGGTTACTGAGTGGCGCCAGTAGCACTGGTCTGATTGCCCTAATTAACACTTCACTGGCCCAGGAATCCACAGTGGCCCCCCTGATCTGGAGCTTTGTGGGCTTGGGTCTGGTGTTGCTGATCAGCAATATCACTTCCGAAGTTCTCTTAGCCCGACTGTCGGAAGGAACGATTTTTGAGATGAGAATGCTCTTAAGTCAGCGAATCCTCGCTTCGCCGCTCCAGCGGCTTGAAGCCCTGGGAGCCCCGCGGCTATTGGCGACCCTGACCGATGATATTCAATCGGTGGCCACAGCATTCTTTAGTTTTCCGGTGCTGTGCACCAACCTGGCGATCGTGGTTAGCTGCCTGATTTATTTAAGTTGGCTTTCTGGGCCAGCGTTCCTGTTTGTATTGGGCATTTTAGCGATCGGCATTGCCAGCACTCAATTGCTGATTAGTAAGGGCAGATATTATTTGGCCTTGGCCCGTGATCAGCAGGATCGGCTATTTGGGCATTTCCGCGCTGTGACCGAGGGCATCAAGGAATTGAAGTTACACCATCAGCGGCAACAATCCTTTCTTTCCCAGGAGCTTGGTGATACCGCAATGACCTCTCGCCGCTATAACATCCAGGGGCGGACCGTCTTTGCTGTGGCCGGGAGTTGGGGCCTCCTCTATATCTTTGTGGCCATTGGTCTATTGATTTTTGTCTTGCCGCAGTGGATAGACACTAAACCTGCCACCCTGTCTGGTTATGCACTGGTGACACTCTACTTGATGCTGCCTCTGCAACAGATTCTGGTTGCCCTACCTGTCTTTAGCCGGGCCAGTGTTGCCCTGGGTAAGATTGATTCCCTAGGATTATTGCTGGCATCGGCATCAGCTGCAAACCCACAGAGTCAGCCGCTGCCGTCAAATTCCTTCTATAGCCGTCTGAGCTTGAAAGGGGTGACCCATGCTTACCGAGGGGAACGGGATGATAGTGGCTTTACCTTGGGACCGATGGATTTAAGCTTTCAGCCTGGAGAACTGGTAATGATTGTGGGCGGCAACGGCAGTGGCAAATCAACCCTTGCTAAGCTAATCACCGGACTCTATAGCCCAGAAGCTGGGGAAGTTTACCTGGATCATCAGCCGGTTATCGATGACAACCGAGAGTGGTATCGCCAGCACTTCTCGGCGGTATTTGCTGACTTTTACTTATTTGAGCGCTTTTTAGGATTAGGGCAGGATAATCTTGACTCCCAAGCCAAGGACTATTTACTCCAACTGCAATTGGATCATAAAGTCCAGGTTCAGGATGGGAGGCTCTCCTCCACGGCCTTGTCCCAGGGACAGCGTAAGCGTCTGGCGCTGCTGACAGCCTATCTAGAAGATCGGCCAATTTATTTGTTTGATGAGTGGGCCTCCGACCAAGATCCGGTGTTTAAAGAAATTTTCTACACCCAGCTTCTGCCTGAACTAAAGTCAAGGGGCAAGATGGTCTTGGTCATTAGTCATGATGATCACTACTTTCACCTGGCAGACCGGATTGTGAAGCTAGATTATGGTCAGATTGAGTATGACCATAACGTTTAATGGCTCTAGCAGCTGATAATGTAAAAGCAGAAATCCTTTTTGCCAGGGTTCTTCTCCCGTGGCTTTCGTAGCCTAGACGTCCGCTCTGGCCTCAAGATCTTTACTTTATCTCTTCAGGACTAATCCCCCCGCCCGTGTCCCAACCACGTCAATTGGCCTTGATTGCCCTTGAGTCAATTCAGCGGGGTGCTTTTGCGGATGTGGCCCTGGATCGGGTGCTGCAAAAGGCGGCGATCGCAGATTTAGACCGACGGTTATTGACCGAGCTAGTCTATGGCACCGTGCGCCGACAGAGAAGCTTAGATGCCCTGATTGACCAGCTAGGCAAGAAAAATTCTGATCAGCAACCCCCGCGTTTGCGGCTGATCCTGCACTTGGGCTTATATCAACTGCGCTACCTGAGCCAAATTCCGCCAGCGGCGGCGGTGAATACCACCGTTGAGCTGGCGAAACAAACGGGCTTTGCCAAGCTGGCCGGGGTTGTCAATGGCCTGCTACGGCAGTATATTCGCCGCAGCAAAAACAGCGACCCTCTGGAATTGCCCCCTAATCCAGCTTCTCGCCTGGGCATACTCTACAGCTATCCCGACTGGATTATTCAAGTCTGGCTGCAGCAGCTAAACCTGGCGGAAGTAGAGAAGCTTTGTGAGTATCTCAATCAGCCGCCGGTAATTGATCTGCGCATTAATCCCCTGAGAACTACTGTGGAACTGGTAGAAGCAGCCATGGCCGCAGCAGGAATTTCAATCAGTCGAGTTCCACATTTACCTCAGGGATTGCGATTGCTACAAAGTCCTGGGCCAATCCAGAAACTGCCGGGGTTTACCCAGGGCTGGTGGACGGTCCAAGACAGCAGCGCCCAACTCGTCAGTCACCTGGTCAATCCGCAACCAGGGGAGGTGATCATTGATGCCTGCGCTGCCCCCGGTGGCAAAACCACTCACCTAGCAGAGTTAATCGGGGATCAAGGAGTGATCTGGGCCTGCGATCGCACTGCCTCTCGCCTGCAAAAACTTCAGCAAAACCTTCAGCGCTTAGGGCTAACTTCCATTCACCTCTGTCCCGGGGATAGCCGGGACTTGGCTCAATTTGCCCTTCAAGCCGATCGGGTACTGGTGGATGCCCCCTGCTCGGGGCTCGGTACCTTACACCGCCATGCCGATGCCCGCTGGCGGCAGACCCCAGAAAAAGTCCAAACCCTAGCCCAGCTTCAGACAGAATTACTAGAACACACCGCTACCTGGGTTAAACCGGGGGGAACCCTAGTCTATGCCACCTGCACCCTTAATCCAGCAGAGAATGAAGCAATTATTCAGCAGTTTCTGACTCAGCACCCAGATTGGAAGCTTTCACCGCCAAGACCTGATTCTGCAGCCGCAGCTTTTACAACCCCCGCCGGATGGATCAAAATCTGGCCCCACCAACAGTTGCTAGATGGATTTTTTATGGCTCGGTTAACTAAGCCCTGACGGATTGGATCACTGTGATCGAAGGACAACCCGGATTGGGATTTTCCATCTTTGAGCAGCGCCTGGCGCTCTCAGTCCAGGTCTCTGCCAGCAGCACCTGGTTATCTGGCTGGTAGCTTAATGGATGGGGAGGCTCTTTGACCAGCGGAGTAAACTCTTTTACTTGAGATTGGATCAAGCTAACAATCCAGGGGACAAAATCCAGAATTTCTTCAGGTAGTACGGTTAGCTCAAAGCACCAGCCTTGATTATGACCTTGGTGGCTTTGGCGCTTGACACTAAAGGGAACACCGATGCCCTTATTGATAGACACCCGCAGCAGAAAGGGGCGATCAGGGACCAACGCATCGGGAGCCGTATGAGCATGAATCCATAGATAGTTCAGACATTGTTGCTGATCGACCCAAGATGCGATCGCCGGATTGCTGGTATGAGGATTTCCCTTAGTAATACTCACTGAAGGGTTCATCGCTGTTGCAAACAGCGCATAAAACTCCTGCCGGAGGTCAGAAAGATTACGAATGGTTTCTGGGGTCATACTTACCAACCTTTTGAAAACGAATCGTGAGCAGCCTAGCCTCTTAATTGATTTAATTTAGGGAGGCAATTTTAACGACGGAAGCGTCGCTTTCCTTGCCTATGCTTTGCCAGTTCTTTGCGCTTGCGTTTTTCAAGGGGGGTTTCAAAGTGCCGGTGCTTGCGCATATCTGGAAAAATGCCTGCCCTTGAAACTTGTCGCTTAAATCGGCGCAGGGTAGACTCGATCCCTTCATCTTCCCCAGGAATCACTTGGGCCATCCTAACTCTCCTCCTAAACTGACTGCATAAGTTGCGTCTAAACAAAAAAGGGCAGACAAAGAGCCTGCCCTCAGACTTAATCGGTTAACTTCGTCTCAAATCTTAGTAACGACGAGATGAATTACCTCTGGATCCAAAGCTGCCACCACCACCAGAGGATCTTCTATCCTCGCGAGGCTTCGCCTTATTGACCCTTAAGGTACGATCCATCCACTCGGCACCATCAAGCGCTTCAATGGCAGCGGTTTCTTCGGCTTCCGATCCCATCTCAACAAAACCAAATCCACGCATACGTCCGGTTTCTCGGTCAGTTGGCAGTTGAACCCGGGTTACGGTTCCATATTCTGCAAAAACTTGACTGAGGACTTCTTGGGTGACGTCGTAGGATAGGTTACCAACATAAACTGACATAGAGCTTCTCCAAAATCAAAAGGTGTAGGGCGTTAGATTCGGAGAGAGGCTTTTATTCTTGAATCTAGATAAAAACAAACTGCACAGCCGAATATAAACTTTCCCCTAGAGCTTAACACAGCCGTTCAAGCAACGGTCTGTAATTCCTCAGGATAGGATAGACTTCTCACTCGACATTGCCACGGGCTCTGCAGCGGTTAAATTTCTTGGCTTTGCAGAATCTCCTAATCTGCAAATTGCTTACGGCCTCCTGGATGATTTTTGCCCTTTGAGCAAATATCCAAAGCTCAGCAGCAAACCCAGCAAAAACACTAACCCGATCGCCCCGGCGAGGGGATTCTGATCAATCCCGGTCAGCCACTCTGGAATTTGGTCGGAATAGGCTACCAAGTCAGCCACATTGATCATATAAATGCCCCAGACCAAACCAGCATGAAGGCCAATAGGTAGGCCCAGCCGCCCTTGGCCTAAGCGTTTTGCCAACACCAGCAGCACTCCCAGTAGCACCAGACCAAAAAACTGGCCCCAGGTTTGGAGAATGGCTGCTAAAGGCCGGATAAAGTGCAACAGCGCAAACAAAAGGCTACAGATCCACAGCGCTGTAGTCGAGGGGTAGTCCCGCTTTAGCTCATCTAGCAGCCAACCGCGAAAGACGAGTTCTTCTGCTAACCCAACCACCAAGGCAACGATTAAACCTTCTAAGATTATTAGCGGGTGACTAAGGGGTGAGGCTGTCCAAGTGATCCACCCCAAGCTGGTTTCAACGCCAAACAAGCACCCTAAGCTGATCAGTCCAACACCGAGCCCGATCAGTAATTCCAACAGATTTTGGCGGCTAGCTTCTAAACCATAGGTCTTAAAAGGTCGCCGCTGCCCGTGAACTCTGCGGCCCCAAACCTTTAGTAGCACCACGAATTCAATATACAAGAGCACAATTGTAATTGTGCTGCCAGTATTCCCTGTACCGAACCACCTATAAAGCGGTAGGGCTAGGGGTAACCAAACCAGCAACAGCAACCCCAAAAAGATCCCGAGTCTAACTGGAGCGGTTAAAGCGGCAACTTTTGATCGATTTAACAAATTCTTCTAAAAGACCCCTTTGAGGGGCCCCAATCCTACTCATCCGGCTCAATCGTACTGGTCAGCCCATGGAGTTTCAAATTTTCGCAGTAAAATTCAGCATGCTCTAGGGCACAGGTAATCACTAGGGCAATCCCGTTGGTATGAGCTTCCATCATGATGTTCACAGCCTGGGGTTGCGTCAGGCTGGACACTGTCTTCATCAGTACCTGCACAACGTGCTCCATTGAGTTGGAGTCATCGTTATGCAACAACACCCGATAACGCGGGGCAAGCTTACGGACCGTTTCGCGCTTCTCAATGGTCTCTACGGACATTGCTGATTCCTTCTGTGTGCTTGGTTATTTGCAACAGCGATTGAAAAGTTGCTCAGCCTTAGGGCATGCCAATTTACCTAAAGCTAATCCTGGGTATTCAATGAATTATTCGATATTTTAACAACCTCTAATTCTTATAGCACGCATGCCGACAAATCTTTTCTGGGTGCCTATTAGCGAGTTCTACGGGGTTTGGCTCTAAGATTGTCAGCAGACTCTAAGAAGGAAAGGACCCGCCCAATGCTGGTGCGAAAATTAAATGACTGTGAGGAGTTTATTGCCGGAGACCATACAATCCTACGAGAACTCTTGCACCCGGATAAGCAACCGTTGGATCTGCGCTATAGTCTGGCCCATGCCACCCTTGCCCCTGGCAAGACCTCAACGCCCCATTCTCTCACAACCTCTGAGGTTTACTACATTCTCTCTGGCTTGGGAGAAATGTCCATCGCTGAACAAACCCAACAGGTCGAACCCGGTGATGCGGTTTATATTCCCCCCAACGCAGTCCAATTTATCCGCAACTCAGGCGGTGAACCTCTGGTGTTTATTTGCATCGTTGATCCGGCCTGGCGGCAAGCAGATGAGACAGTTTACCCAGGGGAATAGAGGCCTTAAGGGCAGCGATTAGCTAGGGCAAATTCTCAGAAAGTGCCTGGGCAGCGATCGCTAGCGCTATCTTAAAGATATGAGCAATCAGCAACAGCACAACGCCCTATCACTGCACCGGAGGCGTTTGCTAAGGGGGTTGCGGCAGTCCCTGGGGATGTATCGATATGGTGGGCAAGCAATCAGCCTGGTCTGGCAGACTGATCGCACCTTAACTCTATTTTTAGGGCTGCTGACCCTGTTGGCGGGGCTGTTGCCAGCCGCGATCGCCTATTTGGGCAAGCTGATTGTTGATGCTGTTGTCGTCGCCGCCCAGTCAGGATTGGCCCAGGACCGCTGGGTAGCACTGGGTTATCTGGGCTTAGAGGCCGCAGCCGTAGCACTCCTAGCCGGTGGTAAGCAGGGATTAAGCCTTTGCCAGTCTTTGCTGCGGGTGCTCTTGGGCCAGAAGGTGAATGTCTTAATTTTAGAAAAAGCCCTAACCCTGGATCTGGTTCACTTTGAAGATTCAGAATTTTACGACAAAATGACTCGGGCCCGCCGAGAAGCCTCTAGTCGGCCCTTAAGTCTAGTCAGCCGTACCTTTGGGCTGGGGCAAGACTCTCTGTCCTTGATTACCTACGGCGGCTTGCTGCTGCAGTTCTCTTTCTGGGCGTTACTCGTCCTGATGGTGGCCGCAGTACCGGCCTTTATTGCCGAGACCCGCTTTGCTGGACAAGCCTTTCGCTTGTTCCGCTGGCGAGCCCCGGAAACCCGAGAGCAAACCTACCTAGAAACCCTAATTGCCCGAGAAGACTATGCCATGGAGGTTAAGCTCTACCAGCTTGGGGGAATGCTCCTGGAGCGCTATCGGGCAATTTTTGCCCGCCTCTACGCTGAAGATCGGGACTTAACCATCCGCCGGGGGGTATGGAGCTACCTGCTGAGTTTGTTGAGTACTGCTGCTTTTTATGCCGCCTATGTCTGGATTATTTTAGAAGCGATTGCGGGGCGGATTTCCCTGGGGGACCTAACCATGTATCTGGTGGTTTTTCGCCAGGGACAATCTACTTTCTCTTCTGCCCTGAGCGGGGTTGGGGGCATGTATGAAGATAGCCTTTATCTATCGAATCTTTACGAGTTTTTAGAAGAAGAGATTCCCTCACCTGCGGGGCAAGCAACCCGAGGCTCGGTACCGGGGGATGGGATTCGATTTGAGCAGGTTTCCTTTCGCTACCCAGGGAATTTGGAGCTGGCCCTCAGGGATATCCATTTCCATTTGCAGCCGGGAGAGAAACTCGCGATCGTCGGTGAGAACGGGTCTGGCAAAACTACCCTGATTAAGCTACTTACCCGTCTTTATACGCCTGATTCTGGCCGGATTCTTTTGGATGGCTTGGACTTACAGCAGTGGGATCTTGAGGTTCTACAACGACGAATTGGAGTGATTTTCCAGAATTTTTCTCGCTATCAATTTACCGTTGGGGAGAATATTGGAGTCGGGGATGTTGCCCAACTAGAAGATCAACGGCGCTGGCAAACAGCAGCAGACAAAGGCACCGCCCGACCCTTCATTGAAGAGATGCCAGCAGGCTTTCAGACCCAGTTGGGCCGCTGGTTTAAAGGAGGCCGGGAGCTATCAGGAGGCCAGTGGCAAAAGATTGCCCTCTCTCGCGCCTTTATGCGCACCGGCGCAGATATTTTAGTGTTGGACGAACCCACCTCGGCGATGGATGCAGAAGCAGAATTTCGGATTTTTGATCACTTCCGGGCTGCCACCCAGGATCAAATGGCAATTTTGATTTCTCACCGCTTTTCTACGGTGCGGATGGCAGACCAAATTATGGTTCTCAGGGAAGGAGAACTGATCGAAAAAGGCACCCATGAAGAGCTGCTGATAATGGGGGGCCGCTATGCCCAGCTATTTTCTCTGCAAGCAGCGGGTTATCGGTAGTTCTATCGGGTTAGGACTTACCAAACAGTGACTTAGCCATTGACTTAAGGGAGCTACCGGCTTCACTTAAAGTCTGCTCTACAGGTTTTTGAGTATGCAGAAAGATCCGGGCACAGTTGCGCCCTGGCATCCCTGAAATTGAGCCACCGGGGTGAGTTCCGGCACCAGTGAGAAATAAGCCCTCAATCGGCGTTTTATAGTTAGCTAATTCTGGTAAAGGACGGAAGAAGACCATTTGATCAAGGGTCATATCCAGATGGTAGTAGTTGCCTTTAAGCGCTCCTAAGCGTTCCCCAAGTTCTGCTGGGCTCTCAACCTGACGGGCAATCATGGCAGTTTTGAGATTAGGGGCGTAGTCTGCCAGCTTATCCAGCACGCGATCGGCAACTTTGTTTTTAAGGTCATCCGTCCATCCAGTCCCATTTAAACCAGTGCCCTCGGCCCCGGCAATCTGGTAAGGGGCAAAAAACTCAATCCACAGCGTATGGTTGCCATCAGGGGCCATCGACGGGTCAAGCATGGTTGGCATGACCACATACATCGACGGATCTTCGTCTGGGATCTTGCCAATTTGCGGGTCACTATGGGCCTGCTCGACGTGGCGAACAGAATCTGCAATCAGAACAGAGCCCATCAGGTATTCATCCCGATGGTCATGGTGTTCAAATCGTAAGGGTTGCGAGAGGGCACAGTCGATTTTGAGAATCGTCTCATTATTGTTGACAACCCGCCGCTCTAATCGCTCTCGCAAGTTGGCATCAGCAGCATCAATATCGCTGCTATCCATCAGATTAAGAAACAGACGCTTGGCATCAATGTTAGAGATCACTCCCTGGGTCGCTCGGTACTCTTTGCCTCCGGCAACCCTTACCCCCACAGCCCGACCGTTGTCAACTAAAACCTGCTTGACAGATTGGTCGGTGAGGATCTCCCCCCCATGACTCTGAACCAGCTTGACTAACGCTTGCACTAATGCCCCCGTCCCCCCTTTGGGTCTAGCCATTCCAGGATGATGACGCATCGCCATCATGATCGCCCCGACAGAAATTGTTTTTTGGGAAGGGGGAGCGCCTAATTCAGACGCCAACCTAGCTAGAGGCGCTTTGAGGAACTCAGAGTCAAACCATTCATTCAAAATATCTTCAGAGCTGGTTAGCATCGTCCGCACAAAGTCTAAGGTCTTGTCCGGCGGTCCTAAGAGAGAAAACAGGTCTTTAAGCTTTGAAACGTCGTAGTTGCCAGCCATATCTACAATTGATTTTGGCGGGGCATTAAACACCGGAATCATTGCTTGAATCACCCGTTGCCAATACTCAGTAAACTCGGCGTACTTGCGGGCATCGCGATCGCTAAACCGAGCAATCTCAGCACAGGTCTGTTCGGCAGAACGGTGACCCAAGAAATACTTACCATCCGGGTGAGGGCAGAAGACCACTGGATCGCAGTAAAGGTACTCCAGCCCGTACTTACCCAGTTCTAGCTCCTCAACCACCGGCCCCAGGTGAATAAACTCATGATCGATCGCGCAGCGATTAAACTGAAACCCCGGTGCTTCTTGGGGCATGATTTCTTCAGTGGTGGCCGCCCCGCCGGGAACCTCTCGCTTTTCTAGCAGCAAAACACTATAACCGGCTTTGAGCAAATAGGCGGCACAAACCAGCCCATTATGGCCAGCGCCAATGATAATCACATCGTAGGTTTGCTGCATGGATAAAGCCCCGGATTATTAAGAAACTTTAACTTGATTCTAAGAAGCTCTCCCTGATCAAGAAATCTATCCTGTTAAGGAGCTTATTAAACTCGCCCTTATGCTATGCAGCGCAGCCAAATAAAAACCCTATTTCCCCAGATCAATTCTACCGGAGGATGCTTATAGCCTCAGAGAGCCCTACCTTAGATTACGAAGACAAAGATTATTGGATTGCCAACTAATTTGACTTACACGCTTAGCCTTCTGGTCGTCGGTCTGTTGCTGCTGCTTGTCACCCTGGGGTCAGGCTGGATTGCCCGTCTACCGCTGTCCTTCGCTTTGATCTACCTACTGGTGGGAGTTGGCCTGGGACCCTACGGCGTCGGACTGATCCAAGACCGACCCGAAAC
>JBGTDP010000069.1:0-6374 GCA_041748255.1 Thermosynechococcaceae cyanobacterium
CGACTCTTTGATTGGCAAACTAATTGTTTGGGGACCGGATCGGCCAACAGCAATCAACCGGATGCGGCGAGCCCTGAGAGAATGTGCGATTACCGGCTTACCCACCACCCTGGGCTTCCATCAAAAAGTTTTAGAAACGCCCGCATTTCTTAAAGGAGAGGTCTACACCAACTTTGTTGAGCAAATGCTTAGCTCCTAAGGCAACTTAACCGACTGTTGTCAATAAACCCTGCCAACCTAAAGGAGGTAGTGATATTTGATTAATTTGGGAACTGAAACGCCCTGGGGCTTCTCCTATAGCTTTAACCAAATGGTTGATTTCTGCGTTTGGGTGCTGGAGGTTGATGGCTTGCACGTACCCCCTTTCGATAGGCACCCAGACGGTAATCGCATCCTTCGTGCTAAGGGAATGAAGCCAGAATCCTGGAGAGCCTGGATAACAAAAATTGTATTGCTGCTGGATCAGCGACTTAATTGGCGGGTAGAGGAGCCGGAATCAAAAGTTTCAGATACCTTAGATTCCTTTGCAAGGATGACTTCAATATCCTCTATAGAAAGACCGATATCTGACTTCTCTAAAGGCGAACCTACCTTGCGTTCATCGGTAGAGCAACAAATGGCCTGGCAAAATCGGCAGTATTGGGATGCTGTCAGGGCTGTTCAGCAAGCTTGTGGAGAATTTGTGCCTTTAAACCTTCGGCAAGGTGAACCTGCGGATGTATGAGATGGTGAACTAGTCGTTAAAGAACTCCTCAGAGAGCTATGGCAGCGCTATATCTCTACACAGCAGGGGGATGATAGCGTGTGGTACAGCAGGAAGGCAGAACGAGTAGAGATTTCAACGGAGCAGCTCTGGGATGATCTTCAACCGTACCATTCCCGCTTAGCTGATCTGAGTCTTTACCAGGTAGTTTACCCTGAGCCAGTAGAGTATTTAGTGCCCCCAGTCTCAGCTATCCTCTCAGTAGTGTCTACTGGAGCATCGGACAATGATTATGCTTTTCGACAACGTGCTCTACAGGCAGCAAAAGATTTGGCTAAAAGTAGCTCATCCTGATTGCTGGTACAGCTAACCAATCATTTGCAACAGCCCCTGCTGACCCAGGAGCAATTCCCGTAGCAAACTTAGAATTCCCACCCAGATAATCGGGGTAATATCGACGCCACCGATCGGCGGCACCAGCTTGCGAGTGATCACTAAAAATGGTTCTGTGGGCCAAGCAATCAGATTAAAGGGGAGCTGATTGAGATTAACCTGGGGGTACCAGGTTAAAATGATCCGAAAAATAAACAACAGAATCATCAGCCCTAGCCCAAGTCCCAAAGCCAAACTGAGTGCAGCGTTAGCATCCATAAAAAATTTACAATTAGTTATTCTATAGAACTAATTTTATCGTGCTCAGCTCGGGGGAAGAGATTAGTCAGGTCCGATTTTCGTGTAACTTTAAGATTAGACCTGTGTCAAGGATGAAGTATTTATGACCTTTTATTATTTGCTCACCATCACGCCTTCTCTAAAAGGGTTTTTTATTGGGATTGCCTCCGGTGGGGTTGTCCTAGGATTAATCCTCGGTGGCATGATCTTTGTCAGTCAGCAAGATAAAATCAAGCGGACCTGAATCTTAATTGCCGCTAGCGGTTTGACAGCTAGTTTTGGCAATTGATCTAATTTCTAGTCTCCTGAGTTCTGGTGACCTGGAACCAGGAGTTTTGCTTAGGTTAAAGTTGTCTAAGTTAAAGCTGTGTTGAAGCAGGTTGGGGTTTTAGCCGTAACTCGCTAAGATGGAACCACCTAGGAGAGAGTCGATGGTCAACTTTCAATTTAATCTGGTCAGTATGTTAGGGATGGTGCTTGCCGTTGCTGGCGCTGGATTGTATTTCCTGCGTTCAGTGCGTCCGGAGCTAACCCGTGACTACGATGTTTTCTTTTCAGCGATAGGGCTGGTCTGTGGAGGAATCTTTCTCTGGCAGGGTTGGCGGTATGACCCGATTATGCAGTTTGGCCAGGTGCTCCTTGGCGGAGCTGCCATTTTCTTTGCCTTTGAAAGTATCCGGCTGCGGGGAATCACAACTGTCCAGGCTAAGCGAAATACGTCCTTTGTGGATGAAGACCGTCCGGTGGGTGCCTATCAAGAGGCTGAGCTAGATGAGCTAAACCCTTACGACGATGTTTCTCAGCCGCCTCGAATCTATGGTGCCAGAGACCGCAATTCAGCTCGCCGCAGTGGCTATGTCGATGAGTTAGAGGAAGACTCTCGTTCTCCTCGCCCAGCGAGGCGCTCCAGTGCTGGGGCTCGCCCTAGACCCAATGGTACTCGTCCACCATCATCCGAGGCCCAGCGTAGTCGTCGTCCTCAACGACCTGCGGCAACTAGGGCTGAGTCAGCAGATCAAGATTCCTATGAGCGTCGGCGAAGTGCCCCCGGACCCACAATGGATCGACCTGAGCCTACTAAACCGCCGCGATCGCCGCGTCCTAGCCGTCCTCGACCAGGGGCTTCTCCAGAGGCTGCCGATGATTATGTCGATTATCAGCCGATGGACTACACAGACTACTCTAACCCTCAGGAGTCAGATAACTCTGCTAACTTTGACGATGACTGGTAGAATCTAACGTTGTCAGTGTGGTTAGGGGTTTAGATCGCTGGTGCAGATGGGCGATCGCCAGTATTGTGTTGCTGCTTGATCTTTCTAGAAAAATCATGGTGATTGGCCTGAGTTTATTGGGCTTAATTACTTGGGTATCCGAGCCAGCGATCGCCACAGCAGCGCTGCTGAATAGTGGTTATGCTGACCAGCAACCCGCCCTAAGCGGCAATGGACGCTATCTAGGGTTTGTTTCTGATCGGCAAGAGAGCCGCAAAATTTATCTCTATGATTTGCAGCAGCAGCAGTTTGTGGATTTACCGCATCTTAATCGTCCCCACGCAGTGATGGAGAGTCCTAGCCTCAGTGTTACGGGCCGCTATATTGCCTACCTCACTAATACCCAGGCTTATCCTCAGATCGACCTTTATGATCGGGCAACCCAGAGATCGGTTGCTTTGACGCCGGGCTATTTGGGTTGGATTCGTCACCCGGTTATCAGTCCAGACGGTCGCTATGTCGTGTTTGAAAGCAGCCGGGAGGGGCGGTGGGATATTGAAGTGCTTGACCGGGGGGCAAGGGTAGAGCTTGATACCCAAGAAGATGATATTGTTCCTGATGCCATAGATAGAGGCTAGGGTGCTTCAGGAGCTTGCTAGAGGTGAGGCAGATACTTGCAATTATTTTGACGAGCTTACTGGTGGGGTGTGCCGGTCCTCAGTTTCTCTATTATCCCCTTGATCCTGGGGGCCGTAGTCTGAATAGTCCGTTTACAGAGTCAGATCCCTACATTGCCGGACGCTACATTGTCTTTGCCTCTTCCCGCCGCAACCGCCAAGATATTTATCTTTTTGATGGGGTTGAGCAGCGGCTAATTGAGCTGCCCGGTTTAAATGCTTTAGATGCGATCGCTAGTGACCCAAGTGTTTCTGAAGATGGCAATACCCTGGTGTTTTTAGCCAACCGCCAAGGAAAGTCAGATATCTACCTGTATAATCGTCAGACTCGTCAACTGCGAAATTTAACCCAAAATCTAGCGGCAGAAGTCCGCAACCCTACTTTGAGTGCCAACGGTCAGCGAATTGCTTTTGAGTCCGCGCAAAAAGGTCAGTGGGATTTAAAAGTATTGGATCGCAGAGGTGAGTCTATTCTGGAAGAATTTAATTAACAGCGAACTTCACATTTTTGCTGCCAAGGACTTTAAAAACTCTGTATTCACCCCCGACTCTCGGATCAAAGCAATCTTACCTGTGCGAGCAATTTCCCGGATTCCAAATCGGCTAAGCATTTGGGTGATCGCTACCATTTTTCCTGGATCTCCTGAGACTTCAATCGTCAAAGAATCCTCTGAAACATCGACTACTTTAGCGCGAAAGATCTGCACCAGGTCAGTAATCTCAGCCCTGGAAGAGGCTACAGCATTGACTTTTAAGAGCATCAATTCTCGTTCGACACAGGGAACCTCGGTGATGTCTTGAACTTTTAGGACATTGATCAGTTTGTAAAGCTGTTTTGTCAACTGTTCAATGATTCGGTCATCACCGGGGACAACCATCGTAATCCGAGAAATTCCAATCTGTTCTGCGGGACCCACGGCCAAGCTTTCGATATTAAAGCCCCGGCGGGCAAATAATCCGGCGATTCGGGTTAAGACCCCGGCCTCGTCTTCCACGAGCACAGACAGTGTATGTTTCATAATCGCAATCCCCTAGATTGGCACAGACTTTAAATTGTATCTTGATCAAGATTGGCTTCCGCGCTCACCCTTGCCCTGATTTCAACTCAGCGAGGCGGGGACTGAGGCTTGAGCAACTGGGGGAGAATCCGTTTCACTCGATGATTGCCAAGATCGAATCCAACTCAGGATCTGCCCATTAACCTGTTCAGGACACTCATCATGGGCACAATGCCCTGCCCCGGCCAATTCTACTAACTGCAGCCGGGAATTACACTGGGCAAATTCCCGTCCCAAAGCCGGAGGAACCATCCGATCTTGTTGCCCCCACAACAGCAGCATGGGGACTTGTAGCTGGGGTAAGACAGATTTGACTTTAGGACCAAACTTAGGACTCACCATAGCCTTGAGAATCGCGCAAAAGGCTTGGGCTGAGCCTCGATCTTGGGCTGGACCCAGCAGGATCTCGACTAATTCTTCGGTGACGGCTTCGGGGGTGGCATAGGCGATCGCAGCCCAGGGGCGGACAATACTAGGTCGGCGAACGATGTGAAACAGCAATTTTAAAACCGGTGGGGAGGCAAACAGGCTTTCAGCCGTTGCGATCAGGGGCCGTAAAACCGCCGGCATAGCTTCTTCCCGAACCGAGGGGTCTGGCAGGCTGATCATTGCCACGCCTTGAACCATTTCTGGATGGGCCAGCGCAGTACTTAAACAAACTAAAGAACCAATTGAGTTGCCAATCAATACAACTGGCTGCTGCACAAAGGTTCGCCAGAAATCAAAAATTTGCTCAACCCATAGGCCAATGTCGTACTGAGTCAACGCCTTGGCTGAAGCCCCAAACCCCAACATATCAAGGGCATAGACCGTATGATTTTGACTTAAATCAGCTAAATTGTTGCGCCAGTGACCGATAGAGGCTCCGAACCCATGCAATAGCATCAGCGGTGGGGCATCTGGAGTACTGGGCAACTGGGGCCGAAGGTAGGTGTAACGAGTTTTCCACCCCCGCCAAACCCAATCTCGTTGAGTGCCAATTCGATCTTGCCAAGCCAGGGTTTTAGTCACAGTTGCTCTGATCAGTTGCGCTTCTAGTTAAATTTTAAAGCTTGAGCCGCACAACCGTCACAAACTCATCCACTCCAACAGACTAGAATCTTGTTACGTTCTAGACACAGTTACTAGACAGTAGCGGGAGCCAAGCGAGTACAATAATCAATGAAATCTCGCAAAATCAGAATTCCCTCACCTCCTTAGTTTAAGTCACTGTTGATCAGCCAAGTTGTATTACTAACGAATGATAGATGTCATTGAAGCTGCTATTGCCACATCGTTGGTTTAGTCGTCTTATCAGAATTGGGCTATATATCTCTTACCGTTGTCTAAATAGTTATTTAAATTAAGCTTCTACAACTGTGCCTGAAATTAGAAAAGCTCATCAAGATTTACCCAATATTAACGAACGGATTCGATATCCTAAGGTTCGAGTGATCGATACCGATGGCGAACAACTGGGGATCTTATCCCCTCGGGAAGGCCAACGGATTGCTGAAGAAAAGGAACTCGATTTAGTTTTAGTCAGTGATAAGGCAGACCCCCCCGTTTGCCGAATTATGGACTACGGCAAATATAAGTTTGAGCAAGAGAAAAAAGCCCGAGAGGCTCGCAAGAAGCAGCATACCGCTGACGTTAAGGAAGTCAAGATGCGTTACAAGATTGAGGAGCATGACTATAACGTCCGGGTGACTCAGGCCCAGCGATTTCTAAAGTCGGGGGATAAAGTTAAAGCAACCGTCACCTTTCGCGGACGAGAAATTCAGCACGCTGATCTAGCAGAAGACTTGCTCAAACGGATGATGGCCGACTTGCAAGAGGTTGGGGAAGTTCAGCAGGCTCCGAAGCGAGAGGGGCGAAACATGATGATGATGCTGGCGCCCAAAAAGTAAGCTCAGGCTGTCTTGAACAGTTGCCAAGCTGTTGAGATCTTTTGCGCCTCAGCAGCTTTTGCTGTTAGAGGATGATTTGATCTGATTGAGATCGGAGCGTCTCACTTTTGCAAAGCTAGTTAATGCCATTCCGGAGGCGTAGACTTCCCGAAAGAAGTGAAACG
>JBGTDP010000070.1:0-3594 GCA_041748255.1 Thermosynechococcaceae cyanobacterium
CTGGGGAGACAAACCTGCTAATCAAGGCGTAGATGTGCAGCTTTATTCCAGCAGTGCCAACCTCTACAACACTTTTCGCACCCAAGGGGTGGATGTTGCCTACCAGTCCCTAGATCCAGTTCAGATTCAGACCCTGGAGCAGCAGGCAGACAAGGGAGACCTAAAAGCCGTGGCCGGTCCCGGCAGTAACATTACCTATTTGTCGCTGAATGTCAAAGCAGCTCCCCTGGATCAAGTCCCCGTGCGCCAAGCGATCGCGGCGATGATCAATCGGCAACTTCTGCAGTCAAGGGTGTTTAAGGGCCAGGTTGAACCCCTTTATAGCTTGATTCCCAGCATTTACCCGGCCAACAAACCCGTGTTTCAAGACAAGTACGGGGATGGGGACCCGGCCAAGGTCAAAGAAACCCTGCAAAAAGCCGGGTTTTCTGAAGCCAAGCCCCTGAAGATCAACCTCTGGTATCGCTCTAACGTCCCCAGTGACGGCTCCGCTGCCTCCACAATTAAAGCCTTTGTCGAGCAACAACTCGAAAAGGCGGCCCAAGTACAACTCAGCAGTGTGGAGTCGGCAACCGCCTACAATAACCTGGACAAGGGCACCTACCCGATGTTCATGCTGGACTACTACGGGGACTTCTACGACCCCGATACCTACATTCAACCCTTTTTGGCCTGTGCCAAAGGCTCCAAGGCTTCTGGCTGTCAAGAAGGCGCCACAGTCTCCCAGGGATCTTTTTACTACAATGAACGCGTCAATGAGCTGATTGCCCAAGAGCGCCAGGAACTTGATCAGAGTAAGCGCCAGCAGATCTTTGCTGAGATTCAATCGATTTTGGCCGAGGATGTGCCGTTTATTCCTCTGTGGCAAAAGAAAGACTATGCCTTTGCCCAAAAGAATGTCGAAGGGGTGCGCCTAGAGCTGACCCAGCAGTTTCCGTTTTCGCCCTTGAGTAAATCTTAAAGCTGATGTCACGCTCTAATGCACTTCGCTCCTACGTTCTGATTCGCTTGCTGCTGGCGCCGTTGATGCTGTGGACGATCACGACGGTGGTCTTTTTACTGCTGCGGGCTACCCCTGGCGATCCGGTGGATGCAATTCTCGGTCCTCGGGCTCCGGCCAGTGCCAAGCTGGCCCTGCGAGAACAGCTGGGATTGGGGGAGCCCCTCTGGCAACAGTATTTAAATTATCTCAAGGACTTGCTGGGATTTGATTTGGGGTCTTCGCTGACCAGTCGCGGTCAGTCGGTTTGGGAAATTATTCAGGCTTATTTTCCGGCCACAGTGGAGTTAGCCACTTTTAGTATGCTGATTGCCCTGGGTCTGGGGATTTTGGTGGGCTCCCTGGCCGCTTCTCGCCCCGGCACCGCTATGGATCTGGGGGGACGGTTGTTTGGGATTATTACTTACTCGATCCCCTTGTTTTGGCTGGGAATGCTGCTGCAATTGATTTTCTCCGTGCAGCTTGGCTGGTTCCCTTTGGGCACCCGGTTCCCGGTGAATCTTGCTGCCCCCCAAGGTCCGACCGGACTCTATACCTTGGATACGCTGCTCAGCGGCAGGATCGGTGACTTTATGATTACCCTGCACTACCTAGCTTTGCCCTGCCTGTCTTTGGGACTGGTTTTAAGTGGCATTTTTGAACGGATTGTGCGAGTGAACCTCAAGCAAACCCTAAAGGCAGATTATGTAGAGGCCGCCAGGGCCAGGGGCATTGGTGAAGCTCGAATTTTGATTGCCCATGCCTTTAAGAATGCCTTGATTCCAGTGATTACAGTGTTGGGATTGACCTTTGCCGCCATGCTAGGGGGGACGATTTTAACCGAAGTTACCTTTTCTTGGCCGGGGCTGGGAAACCGACTTTACGAAGCCATTTCTCTGCGAGATTACCCCACAGTTCAGGGGATTGTGGTGTTTTTTGCCGTGATTGTGGTGATCGTGAGTATTGCGATCGATATTCTCAATGCCTACGTTGATCCCCGAATTCGCTACTAATTTGCGCTTGGGTTAAAAGTCTGTAAAGTTTCTCAAAAAAGTCGGAACGCTACCGGACCCCATCTCCAGGTACAATAAAAGCCAACCTTTGCACTAGCCACCTGATCCAATCTGGGAGGAAAGATGGATTTTATCAACTCTATTTTTAGCTCGATTACCAGCATCAACTGGGAAGTAATTGCCCAGCTCACGATGCTGGGGCTTGTGGTTCTCTCCGGCCCCCTGGTAATCTTTTTGCTCTCAACTCGCAGTGGCGATCTTTAAGATCTCTATATAATCCCAGCCTTTAAAACCCCTACATTAACCAATCGCCCGACCTGGTCGGGCTTTTTTTAGGACAAAATCGCCAGTTGATCGGCAGGATACAAGTACCAGCGCCTTAATCGCTTCAGTTCCTGATCCGGGGAGCAGGTCTCTGGGAAACCTTGACAGGGATAGCCTAACTCCCGCAGAGTCGCTACCAGGGTACAGGGCGCCACCCACCATTGCTGACCCAGGTGCAGCAAGTTCAAAGGCTGTCCGGGAAATTTGGCTAAATGGAACTTCAAAGACAATCGCAGCTTCACTGGATCGGGCAAATCAGGAATTTGGTTGCGGACATAAACCTGCTGCGGGTTGCCTAAGCTCAACAGCCATCGCAGGTGGGTCCAGGAGGGGGGGAGGGTCCACAGAAGCATGACATCGCAGGGCTGGAGGGGGCGATCGTAGGCAATTTTCCCCGTGGTGGTGGAGATTGAAAGATAGGGACGCTGGGCACCATAGACGAGCAAGTTCCCCTGCAAGGCTGGCAAGGTTTCCAAAGACTCTAAGCCAAACCACTCCGGCACTCTATGGTCTGAACCAGGACAAGGGGGTTCCGGGCACTCCAACCGAATATCCTCAGTGCTCGTAGAGTCCGGGGGCGGCAAGCCACGAACTTTCTGCTTTTTTTTGGAAGTAGGTGCCGAGGCCGCTGCTGAGGTGGGTTGTTGAATGCCGACCAGCTCTACCTCCAGAGTCGTTTGGTTGTTCCAGGTATTTTCCCGCAGGCGATAGGCCACATCTAAAGTTTCCGGCAGGGGATAATATTGCCCCCAGCGCCAGGCCATAGCTGGAATTGAGGTCTTTCCCTGGGCCAGAAGTAATTTCAAATGGGTTGCCCCTTTGCCCAGTCGCCGCTGCTCCAAAACTTTTACCTTGGCAGTCCAAAAGGTTGGCTCTGGGTTCTCGATCCCGCAGGGATGCAGCTGATCAATTTGTTCATATAGCTCCCAGTTGATTTGCTCGAAACTGGCGGCGGCATCCACCTTGACCAGGGGTTTGAGATGCTCTGGTTGCAGGTGCTGACAGGCAAACTCCCGCAGGCGCGATCGCAATTTGGGCAAGTTCTCCGCTGCTAAAGAAAAGCCCCCAGCCGCCCGGTGACCGCCAAATTTTTCCAAGGCTTCCTGGCAATATTGCAGGGCCGCAAACACATCAAACTCAGGAATCCCCCGAGCCGAACCCCGGACTTGGGTTTGGGCGGCATCTTCGTAGGTGCCGATAAATACTGGCACCCCGTAGCGCTCCACTAGCCGAGAGGCAACGATGCCAATCACCCCGTGGTGCCACTCCGGTTGCACC
>JBGTDP010000071.1:0-2459 GCA_041748255.1 Thermosynechococcaceae cyanobacterium
TTGAAGTTGCGTAAGATGTCATCAGTCCAGCCCTAAAGTTTGAAAATAAAGCTCCTCTTGAGAGTATAACTGCCCTCTGGGATTTGCGAGTCAAGGACCAAAACATCTGTTACACAAAAACCTCAAGCCACTTCAAGCTCAGGGTTCAAATTCTGAATTTTTCTCAACTTAAGTATGCTATGAAAGATCTATGTTGGCCACCTAAGACCGCTCTGACGAAGAGTTTCGTCTCCCCTCGGTGGCTACAAAGCGGAGGAAGCGATAAAAACTCCGCACCATAGATATCAAGCATTATTTCAATTATTGCTGTCTACACACCTGACATCGCTCTTCTTCGATGTGTAGCAATGGGTCACAACGGCACAACCCCCATCCAGCGTTAATTGTTTGTTTGTAATCATAAATTACCAAACTGAAACCCTCTGCTCAATCAACCCAGGGTTAGAAAAGCAAGGTCTTTTCTTTCAACCTATGGGGGGAGGTGGTGTAATGCTAAGTTTGATTCTTTATCCAGCCTCAAACAACGCTCCAATCCCAACTTAGGAATCCATAAAAATCATGGTGTCTGTTTGGGAACAAACATCCTAGAATCAGGGCATGAAAAAGCCTGTTTCCAATATCCCTGAGTGTACCTGGAGCCGACCCCTTGGCCTGGGTTGGGAGAAGCCCTATACAGTCCGTTATGACAGCAACCTAGATGATGGTCCCTGGTACGGTATGCCCCTAGGGGGATTTGGGGCCGGATGTATAGGCCGCTCCTCCCGAGGCGACTTTAATCTCTGGCATATTGATGGCGGTGAACACGTTTTTCAATCCGTCCCAGCCTGTCAGTTTAGTGTCTTTGAGCAGGTAGCAGACAAATCTCAAGTCTATGCCCTTTGTACAGAGCCTACCGATGGCTCTCTAGATCAATGGCAGTGGTATCCCGCCAGTACTCCTTCTCAAACCACAGGCAGCTATCATGCCCTCTATCCCCGCAGCTGGTTTGTCTACCAGGGCGTGTTTCAGGCCCAGTTGACCTGTGAGCAGTTTTCGCCGATCTGGGCACACTCCTACCAGGAAAGCAGCTACCCGATCGCAGTTTTTGAGTGGACTGCCCACAATCCAACCCATCAAGCCATCACCCTGAGCGTGATGCTGAGCTGGGAGAATATGGCAGGCTGGTTTACCAACACCCTCAAATCCCCCCAAGTGCGGCTACGGGAAGATGGCAGCCCTGAATATGAGTATCGCCCACCGCTGGGTCAGAGTGATGGCAATTGGAACCAGACACTGGGGGGGCAGGACGCCCTGGGTTGTTTGTTGAATGGCGTGAGGGAAGCGCCCCCTGAAGAAGGTCAGGGTCAGTGGGCGATCGCAGCCCTTGTCCCTGAAAACGCCCAAGGCTTTTATCACACCCACTGGAATCCCATCGGAGATGGGGCCGAGGTCTGGCAGACCTTTGCCCAGGATGGTTCTTTGCCTAATGATTCAAATCAGCAGCCAGCCCGAGGGTCAGAAAGGCTGGCCTCAGCGATCGCTGTGCGCATAACCCTTGCACCGGGGGAGACTAAACGGCTGCCTTTTGTGGTTGCCTGGGATTTTCCGGTGACGGAGTTTGCCCAAGGGGTGAAATATTACCGTCGCTACACTGACTTTTTTGGTCGCGGGGGCAACAACGCCAGGGAGATCGCTGGCCGGGGACTAGAACACTATCAAACCTGGCAGGAACAAATTCAAGCCTGGCAGCAGCCAATTCTCGCCCAGGATTTCCCCGACTGGTTTAAGATGGCGCTGTTTAATGAGCTCTACGACCTCACCAGTGGTGGAACCTTATGGAGTGCTGCCGACGAGCAAGATCCCGTTGGTCAGTTTGCGGTGCTCGAATGCCTAGACTACCGCTGGTATGAAAGCTTGGATGTGCGCCTGTACGGCTCCTTTGGTCTGCTGATGTTGTGGCCGGAGTTAGAGAAATCAATCATGCGGGCCTTTGCCCGGGCGATTCCCACCGCCGATGAGCGGTTGCGGGTGATTGGCTACTACTACACGATTGGGGCTGAGAGCCCGATGGCCGAGCGCAAAGCAGAGAACGCCACCCCCCACGACCTCGGGGCCCCGAACGAACACCCTTGGGAAAAAACCAACTACACCAGCTACCAGGACTGCAATCTTTGGAAGGACTTGCCCTCTGACTTTGTGCTGTTGGTCTATCGCGATTTTCTGCTTACGGGGGCGACGGATACTGTCTTTTTAGCTGAATGTTGGCCAGCTATTGTCGCTGGTTTGGGTCGCCTGAAAACCTTTGATTTGGATGGGGATGGTATCCCGGAAAATTCTGGAGCCCCAGATCAGACCTTTGACGATTGGCGTTTGCAGGGGGTGAGCGCCTACTGCGGCGGGTTGTGGATTGCGGCCTTAGAAGCCGCGATCGCCATTGGCAAGATTCTCAATGAAACTCCTACGCCCTCCTCGCCAGAAAT
>JBGTDP010000072.1:0-4601 GCA_041748255.1 Thermosynechococcaceae cyanobacterium
CCCAGAATCCCCTACAGTGAGACAATGTGCCCCACAACTGATGTTGACCCAGCGATCGTGAAAGATTTAGACATTCAAAACACCACCCGCCTGTTGAATTCAATCATGGAATTTGAGCTAGCAGGCGTTGTCCGCTACACCCATTACTCCTTGATGATCACAGGACCGAATCGAATCCCCATTGTGGAATTTCTCAAGGCCCAGGCCACCGAGTCCCTAGGCCATGCCCAGCAGGTAGGGGAAGTTTTAACTGGCTTAGAAGGCCATCCCTCCCTACGGATTGCCCCGATCCAAGAAAGCTCCCGCCACTCGATCTACGATATTCTCTCTGAGAGTCTGGCCCACGAAGAGAAAGCCCTGGTTCTTTACAAGGAATTTCTCCAGACGGTTGCGGATGCGAGTATCTACCTGGAAGAATTTGCCCGGACGATGATCTCCCAAGAGGAACTGCATGGGCTAGAACTAAGAAAGATGCTGCGGGACTACCGTCCAGCTGAAGCTTAGTTCAAAGACGTTTTCAAGAACCATTCATGGATCTCAGCGCCGCCCTGCCCACCTTTTTAATTACCCTGCGAGAAGGGGTGGAAGCGGCCCTGGTGGTGGGGATTGTCTTAGCGTTGCTGAAGAAAGTTGAGCAGTCCCGGTTGAATCCCTGGGTTTACGCTGGCATCTTTGCCGGATTGGTTGCCAGTGCTTTGGTCGGCCTGCTATTTGTGGGCCTTTTACAAACCCTAAAGAATTCCAGTCAACCCTATGCCCCCGTGGTTGAGCCTTTATTAGAGGGCGTTTTTAGCTTAATTGCGATCGCCCTGCTGACCTGGATGCTAGTCTGGATGACCCAGCAAGCACAGTCAGCGAAAGCCCAAGTAGAAGGAGCCCTAACAGAAGTTTTAAAGTCCCAGGCCAATGCGGGTTGGGGTGTCTTTGGCTTGATTTTCATTGCAGTCCTGCGGGAAGGGTTTGAAACCGTTGTCTTTCTAGTTGCTAAGTTTCAGCAGGGATGGGTGCCGGTTGCCGGAGCCCTGGCTGGGATTCTGGGGGCGACAGGGATTGGGGTGCTGCTGTTTCAGTTGGGGGTCAAAATCAACCTGCGCCGGTTCTTTCAAATCATGGGGGTGTTTCTGCTGTTGATTGTCGCCGGGTTGGTGATTTCGGCTTTGAAGCACTTTGATCTTGCCCTGGGCACCCTTAAGAGTTTAGATCCACAGTTTTCAAATATCTGTTTTTCCAGTGCCCCAGACAGCTCCTGCATTCTAGGGCCGCTGGTTTGGAACGGTAGCGGAATCTTGCCGGATCAACAGTTCCCCGGAATTTTGCTCAAGACACTGTTGGGCTACCGAGAGAAACTTTATTTAGGGCAAGCGATCGCTTACTGCTTATTTCTAGGGATTACCGGTACCCTTTATTTCCAAAGTCTATCTGGGCAACTCAGACTTCCCTTCCTAACTAAAGAATCAAAAGTCTGATGAATTCTGAGGGTTGAAGCTTTACAGTCCTGGTGGTGTCTGCCGCAGGGCAGCTAAATCTAACTGGCAAAGCTGGTGATAGGCATTCTCAATCCGGCGGTGACCGCGCAGGAAGCCAGTATTCGCCCCTGGGCAGATAAAGCCTAAGGTCTCTGGAGAGAATCGTTTAATCAAAGCCTGGACGCTCTGGAGTTGGCGCGGCCAGTGAAAGGTCTTAGCAGTTCTCTGGGGCTCCGGCTGACCCTGTCGGTTGGGCAATAGATGCCGACCAGTGAATAATATCCCCCCATTGGTAGCATAGTAAAGACAGGCAGACCCCGGAGAATATCCTGGAGTCCAGATCAGTTTGGCCTGGGAACTTAAAGTAACTTCATGTTTAAATCCCTGCGGCTTTATACCTGGCAGCAGATAAGCTTCTTGTTCCTGAATCAGGACTTGACAGTCCCATGCCTGTTGAATTTGAGCTACTTTACCCAAGCCATCCCGATGGGTAATCACGAGCCATTTGACCCCCCCATGCTGCTGAATAAAGGCTTGATTGAGGGAATTCCAGCCAGGGCAGTCAACAAGGATATTGGCGTTATTTTCTAGAATAAGAAAAGCAGTGCCTCCTAACGTATCCCGATTGGGGGGAAAGGCAAAAATAGAGTCAAAAACAATTTGGGGCTCTTTGGTGGATTGGTTTGATTGATCGGAGCCATTCGGGAATCCTGAGGGTAGTTCTTGAGAAGCCAAACGCTAAAACCTTACTTTCAAACAACTAAGAGATGATTGGCACTTGTTCTGCACCAGTGAGATTTGACGTGGGAATTTATTTGCATAGCTTGAGAATTACAGCATGATCTGGCTTTCTTTACTATTACTGAGTCTGATCACCTATTTTATTGTCCAGCGGAGTGTCACCCAGGTTACCCGCACCCCCGCCTGGATTTTGTGGCTGTTGTTGATGGCCCCAGCTTTTATCATTGGGCTCTGGGCATTGACCTATGGTGAGAATGAACCGATTCCTTTACCATTGCTGGTGGGCTCCTTTGTGGTTTGCTCACTCCTGTACTTTTTGCTGGTGCAGTGGGGCCGGGTTACTGTTGGGTCAACCTCAACCGGCTCGACGGATCAGGCGCAATCAGCGACGGCCCCAGCCCCAAAACCAATTCAGCAGCCCCTGACCTCAACAGAAGAAACCACTCTGCAAGGATGTTTTCCTTGGTCAATCTTTTATCTGCAAAATATGGAGTATCGTCCCCAGGCCGTGATCTGCCGAGGGCAACTGCGTGATACCCCAGAAGTGGCCTACCAAACCATTCGAGACAATATAGCTGCTCAGTTTGGCGATCGCTTTGTGGTCATTTTTCAACTGGGGGCTCAAAACAAACCCTTTTTTGCCCTGGTGCCTAACTTTGAGGCTCGGGAAAAAGCCAGACGCCAAGGCAAGCGGTTGGCTCGACCGGGGCTAGCCCTGGGATTGCTGGTGGCAACTTTAATCACGACGACCTTTGCTGGGCTGGAGATTTCAGGACAAACGATTTCGCCAGATATGATCACTGACAATCCGGCGATTCTCCGCTTGGGGCTGCCCTATGCCTTGGCGCTGATGCTGATTTTGGGGATTCATGAGCTGGGGCACTATCTCACCGCCCGGTTTTATCAGATTCGAGCCACCCTGCCCTACTTTATTCCGATTCCATTTGCAATTGGCACCTTTGGGGCCTTTATCCAGATGCGATCGCCAGTGCCCAATCGCAAAGCTTTGTTTGATGTCGGCATTGCCGGACCCCTATCTGGATTTTTAATTACGTTGCCAACCCTTCTATGGGGGCTGGGGCAATCAGAGGTGGTTGCTTTAACCACCAAACCAGGGATTCTCGACTTTAGTGCCTTTAATCCTGGGTTTTCAGTTTTATTAGCCCTGTTTAGCAAGCTGATGATTGGCAGTCAGCTTACGGCTTCGATGGGCATCAAGATGCACCCCGTTGCGATCGCCGGTTGCCTGGGCTTGGTGGTGACTGCCCTGAACCTAATGCCAGTGGGGCAACTAGATGGGGGTCACATTGTCCATGCGATGTTTGGGCAGCGGGCCGGAGCAGCGATCGGCAAGATCACGCGAATCTTAGTCTTGCTGCTGGCTTTTATCCAACCCTGGTTATTGTTCTGGGCAATTCTGCTATTATTTATGCCGGTTTTAGATGAACCGGCCCTCAACGATGTCAGTGAGCTAGATAACCGCCGAGATCTGGTTGGATTGCTAGCCCTGGGACTGCTCCTGTTAATTATTTTGCCCCTGCCCAATTTCATGATTGATTTATTATTTTCGACAAACCCAATCCCATAGGGGATGACTTGGCCCCTGCCTGCGAATCCGCAGAACCTTTTGCTCTAAGTGATGTTGAGCTTTAGGAGATCGACCCAAAAGAATCGTGCGGCTTTGCCGGAGCAAGACGGCAACCGTCATCCCAATGCACAGAGACAGGCCAATTGCCCAGAGGCGGTGGTAGGCCAGGCCATAGCGAACGGCAACCCAAGTAAAGTAGTCTAACCAGAGGCTAATTTCATCTCTGAGTCCCCACACGCTCAAGAGCCCTACAGTCAGCCACAGCCCTAGGACAACTAACCAGCGCGCTTTAACCGCCAACTGGTGCAACCGCTCGACCTCAAGCGGCAAAGAATCTGAGGCAAACTGGGACTCAGGGGTTAAGGCGGTTTCTGAGCGCTCATCCATCACTTAGCAGTTAGGAATTTGGATCAACAGAAACTCGCTCCGGGGAGGCAGTTCGCTGCCGCCACCAGCCTAAGAGGGTACTGGCAATGAAAATGCTGGAGTAGGTACCAGCAATAAATCCAATAATCAGGGATAGGGCAAAGTACTTTAGAGTGGTGCCCCCAAACAGAAAGATCGCCAGCAACGGCAGCATTGTGGTCAAGGAGGTATTGATTGAGCGGGTGAGCGTTTGGTTGACCGCTGCATCTATAGTTTCATCAATTGGGCGCTCAGGGTAAAGCTTGGCATTTTCTCGCACCCGGTCATAAATCACCACGGTATCGTTAACAGAAAACCCAATGATCGTTAGTAGCGCAACAATAAATAAACTATCAATTTCAACCCCCTGCACCAGTCCCAGGATGGCAAACACTCCAGCC
>JBGTDP010000073.1:0-4126 GCA_041748255.1 Thermosynechococcaceae cyanobacterium
ACATTGGCCGTGAGCACAAAGTAGACAATTAAGGCGGTGACAGTAACCAGACTGGGCCAAGCAGAGCCCCCCAGCGGATCTAAACCAACGGCGGTTAAAGCAACATGAAAGATCATTCTGGGCTAACCTCTGCGATCCGAGCTTTATCGCGTTTGCGCTTTTTGGCATAGAGCTGAATCGTCGCTACCATGGCAACTACCATCGCAAAAATTATCCAGGTGGTCGTGTCCAGGGGCAAGCTGTTCTTAAATACCGCCAGGAGGACAATCGCCACCAGCAGGACTGTGGGGGCCTCGTTTAAGCCCCGCAGTTGCTGACTGCTCCAACCGCACTCGCCCTTCGCCAACTGCCGCATCAAGTACCAGCAGTAGCCGTGATAGGCCAGCAGTAGAACCACCAGCGCCAGTTTAATTCGCAGCCAGGTGGAGGCCAAAACCGCCGGTTCCGTGGTCAGCAACCCGATCGCCATGGCCACCGTTACCACCATCCCAGGGGTAGTAATGATGTTGTAGAGGCGCTTTTCCATCAGCTCATACTGCTGCTTTAAGATCCCTTGGGCGGGTTGGGGCTGTTTGTCGGCCTCAACGTGGTAAATAAACAGCCGCACCAGATAGAACAATCCGGAAAACCAGACGACAATACCAATCAGATGAAATGCTTTGAACCAAAAGTAAGCCATACCACTGGGAAATTCTAGACTGTTTGGACGAGGGTTCCCTCCCCCATGTCTAGGGTACTGCCAATTTGCTCCCCATCGTGATAGGCCGCCAGCAGGACTTGGCTAGTCTTGCCCCAGGAGATCGCTCCGGTGGCATCAATGGCGATCGCCCCAAAATCTCTTTGGTGCTGGTCTGCTTCCGTAAAGGAGCGATCAAGGGCAGCTTTTAAACTAAGGCCATCAGTGACCCGGACAACAATTCGTGCCGCCAAGCACTCATCAATAATGTCTTCCCCAATCCCGGTACAGCTAACAGCCGCCTGGGAGGTGGCGTAATTCCCGGCGGGCATCGCCGAATCACTCACTCGGCCAATCCGCTCAAATCCTTTCCCACCCGTGGAAGTCCCAGCGGCAAGATGACCTTGCCGATCCTGGGCCACTACCCCAATCGTGCCCCGACGGGCATGGCTGTCTCCGACCAGCTCTTTTTCAGCTACCACCCCGGCCATAGTACTAGAAAAGTTTCCCTGACGCTCCTGCATCCACTCCTGCAGGCGCACCTCCGTTAACGGATCATAAAGGGGCAGTTGCAAATCCCGCAGCAACTCAGCAGCTCCATAGTCAGAAAGCACCCGATCCGGAGCGTTTTGCAGGGCTTGGGCTAAATGGATTGGATGTTGAACCCGGGAGACATTAATCACGCCGCTAAATTTTTGGGCAAGCCCATTCATCAAGGCGGCACTCATGCGGATTTGACCATCTGATTGCAGCACAGAACCGGTGCCAGCATTAAACCGGGGATTATCTTCTAGCAACTGGCAACCCTGGACAACCGCTGATTGGGCAGATTCTCCGGCCATTAACTGAGAGTAAACGGCTTCGATAATTTCAAACAGGGACTGCTGGACTGCTGCAGCGCCACTTCCCTGGAGGGAACTTCCGGCTCCGCCATGAATGATCAGTTTGGGAATGAATTCTTTGGAATGCATAGCTGTTAATGACAAAATCCTGGTAATGGCAGGGGAGAGATTAGGTTGCCGAACGGCGATCGCGGCGACAGCGCTCAGAACAGTACTTTACGTCATCCCAGCAATTTTGCCAGCGTTTGCGCCAGGTAAACGGGCGGTGGCAAACTGGGCAAATTTTTTCGGGAAGATGTTTTTGTCGGGTTTGCGTTTGGGGCCGTTTCATGGCTGGTTTAGGAGGATTGTTTCTATTCTACGAAGCCTGAGGCCCCGAAAAATCCTGACTTGGGCCATTAACTTTTGCTAATTTAATGGCTTGTTGACAATTCATTCCCAAGGGAAGGTTAAATTAACCATTAGGGGAGATTGCACTCACTGATCAAGGGTGTTTTAGGGGGGAGATGAAAGTTTTCTATGCGCCAAAATAGCCTGCGGCTCTACTCATTTCTGTCGCGACTTGACCGGCTTCAGAGCTATAAGGGCAAGATCATGGGCATTACTTTTTTAGGCACCCATGTCCCCCTGTTGGCTTTGCTGGTTTACTTGGTGCTTTCAGCCTCTTTTACCTGGGCGGCCACCGTTCAAATTCTGCTGGTTGCTTTGTTGGCGACCCTGATTGGCACGGTGCTGCTGCTATACATCCTAGATAGCCTCTTGGCCCCCGTGCTCATGACTTCCGTGGCCCTAAGGGAATACCTCAGTCATCAAAAACTCCCTAACCTGCCAACGGAGTTTAAAGATGAGGCCGGAACCTTAATGGCCAACACCGCTTTAACAATTAAAAAAACTGACGAGGTGATTCAATAAATTACCTGCAGCGATTCCCTGTGGATACCTTGAAAATTGATCAATCCTTTGTGCGGGATATTACCACTGATGCCGATGATGCCGCCGTGGTCAGAGTGATTATTGCCCTGGCCGATAGCCTGCAATTAAATATCACCGCTGAGGGGGTAGAAACCGAGACTCAGCTAGAGTATTTAAAGGCTCACGGGTGTGATGAAATCCAGGGTTACTACTTTAGTGGCCCCTTGCCTGCTGAGGCAATGACGCACCTTCTACGGGAAAAACGCAACTTGTGGCGCAGCACAGCTTAAGTCTTTCTAATATTCGAATTGTCTTGGTGGAACCAGCAGGACCTCTGAATGTAGGAGCAGTGGCCCGGGTAATCAAAAACATGGGCCTCGAACAACTGGTCCTGGTCAACCCGCAGTGTGATCCCCAATCAGAACCAGCCCGACAGATGGCAGTCCATGCCGGGGATGTTTTAGCCGCAGCCAAAAGAGTGTCAACTTTGCCTGAAGCTTTGCAGGGGTGCCAACGAGCGATCGCAACCACAGCCCGAGTCCGTAGTTCGCTGATGCTTGAGTCTCCCTCCCAGGGTTTGCCCTGGTTAATGGCAGCCCCAGCGGTTGAATCTGCTTTAATTTTTGGACCGGAGGAGCGGGGACTGAGTAACACCGAGCTCAACTATGCCCAGCGGTTCGTGTGCATTCCCACCAGTCCCGTCTATCCGTCCTTAAATCTGGCCCAGGCGGTGGCAATTTGCTGCTATGAACTTTACAAGCAAATCCAGTTAGGAGAAAACGATTCAAGTAATCCCCCGCCTAACCGGGTTGCTAAGGTCGGATTAATCCCTGAAGTTCCCTTAGATGATTTAGAAGCCTATTATCAACAGATGGAAGCTGTGTTATTAAAGATTGGATACCTGCATCCCCATACCGCCGCCAGTCGCATGGAAAAGTTTAGACGATTGTTTAACCAGGCACATTTATCTGTCAATGAGGTGGCAATGCTGCGGGGAATCTTTAGCCAGGTAGAGTGGGCAATTCAAAATGAGTCTTCGCAAAACTCAGGTTCACCGTTAAATAATGCTTAATCACAGCTCTAGGACTTGAATAGAACCAACGCTCATAGATAAATCCTTGAAAAGGGCTTGTCTGGAAGTGATGACATCCACCCTTATTTATCCGGTTTTTAATGGAGGTTATTGGTCAGTGGGACGAAATGGGCAGACGCTAACACCGCGACAGCGCCGTCAGTGGCATAGATATAAGCGCCAGCAAGCCCAAGTCCAAGGGCCTTCGGTCCAAACGACTTACTCAGATCGCGCTGCCAGGCCGTCACCGCGATCGCAAGGGGGTTTCAAACGCTTAAGTCGGCAGCAGGTCAGGACTGCGCCTAAACCTAAAAATCGCCAAGGTCATCGCCAGGCTGATTCTCAATCCCTTCGTAAATCCCAGCCTACTCCTAAGCTAAGTCCCTTAGCAAAAACCTTGCTGAGCACCCTGCGACTGCTGATCTTAGGGGTGGGGGTGGCAGCGATCGCAGGCACAATCCTGGCAATCTCAAATCCTGGCGGCAAGATCAGTGGTGGCAACAGAGCTGATCAAACCGCCTCAGCAACCCCTGCCCCCGTTGCCCAAGCAACACCCAATCCCCTAGAGATAGTGCTAAAACCAGATCTGGAAATGGGTGCGGTGAAGCAGAAAGTTCAAGCCCT